>DATLGP010000317.1:0-3767 GCA_035540395.1 Actinomycetota bacterium | reverse complement strand
CTATCCCGAGGCCGGCCACGGCTTCATGAACGATCACGACCCGTCCGACCTCACACCTCTACTCGTGTTTCTGGGCAAGGTCTCCGGAACCCGCTTCGATGAGCCCGCGACCCAGGATGCCCGGCTTCGCATAACCACCTTTTTCCGGCGGTATCTAGAATCTCGTGGCCCTCAGGCGTAACCGCGGTCCCCCGACAGCGATACCTGTCCAATCGGTCTGCACGGTGCTGAGCCTTAATAAGTCCAACACGCAATCGGGCCCGAGTTCAAAATACGAATCCAAGCGGACCTGACCCCTACCTTCCCAAACCGGCCAGCGGGATCCCGGACGCAATCAGGGAGTGGCTGGGGTCCATGCTGCTGATCGGTTCAGTCGAGCCCGGCGCGGGCGGCATGGCCGTTTTAGATAGCTCCAGTTCAAGCTCATGGCGAGCCTCCATCGGCGGAAGCTTGTGCTCTTCGGCGGGCAGATGCCATTCCCGCCGCCTGTGTCGCGGTGAGCCCGGCCAGCGCCCACCAGGCCGGCGCGCGACCGGGCCCGGCCTTGCGGGCCTGGGCGGCGGCGTACCCTGCGGTACCAAGCGCGCCCGTGAGGCACAGCGTGTAGAAACCGCGGTGATCTCGAAAGAAGGCGCCGGGTCCCCCGCGGTCGGGAAGGTACTTGCCTCGACCTCGATGGGGGATGCCCCACGACCGGGCACCAAGCCGGTGACCGGGTGGTTGTGGGTCATGCGCGCCCGGTGCCGGACGGCGGTGACCCGCCGGTAGGAGGCGTCTAAAGGAACGGTGGGGCATTTCCATCCGTGTTCGGCGCAGTGAACGCCAACCGGCCTCTAGTCGCCGCGATGATGACGATCGTCGCCACGGTGACGCAGAGGAAGGCAACCAGATCACGCATGATGCTATCTGGCACAAGCCCTGCGGCGACGTTGACGCTCGTGTGGGCGAGGACCGCGATGATGATGCGCCCACCGGATCCGTTCGCCAGCCAGACGAAGAGAACACCCAGTTGGACGAGCAGGAGGTGGACGAGCCAGAACCGCACAGACCCGAAACCCATGCCGTAATACCAGGAGTCCTCGAAAAAGTGCAGGGGCAGGTGCCACAACGACCACAGGGCCCCGATTCCTATGACCGCCCACACGGGACGAGCCCTGGCCTGCAAAGAATCCGACGCCGCGCCTCGCCAGCCCGGTTCCTCCGCAAGACTCGCAACCAGCGCGACCATGATTACTGCGGCCACGGCGGCGATGCTGTAGTCGGGGGCGGCCATCTCCGCTCCTGTCACCATCGCCGCGACACCTCCGAGGGCGACTGGACCCGAGGTCACTGCTGCCAGCGCCAGCCACCAGCGGGCGGGGATCCCCCGTGGGTCCCAGATCCGCCGAAGGAACTCACGACGGTAGGCTCGCCCGGCCCGTCGAACCACCCAGGCCGCCGCCACGAGCGGCCCAAACACCCCGAGCAAGTACAGCCCTGAACCCGGCGGTTCCTGGGTGGAGAGTCCGTTCGCGGCCGCCGCCCACCATATCGTCCACGTCCACGCGAACGTGACAACCACGAAGGACAGGAGCGGCAGACGCCCGCCTGTCACGGCAGCGCAGCCGCCTCCCCACGCGAGCGAGCGGTAAGGGCCATCTGGCGTGCCTCCTTCACGCTTCGTAGAGACTTGCTGGCGGACATCCAGCCTACGCCACGTTGCCACCTGCTGGATGCTGTTCGATCTCAGGCTCGACTACGCTGACTTCGCCGACATCGCTGCCGGCGAATGCAACGGACGGCTAACGGATCTAAGTGGTCGCGAACAAGCTGCTTAGCCGGTCGGTCAGCCTCCCGAACCCAAGGCGACGGCCGTAAACAGCAGCAGGAAGACATTGTTGACTGCCACATGGGCCGCCATCGGCAGGTACACGCTGCGAGCGCGCCACGCTGCCCAGGACCACGGCAGTACCCCGATTATCCGGGTGAGGTTCTGCCACGGCGTCCAGAAGTGGTACGCGGAGAACAACACTGCGTTGATTACGGGTGCCCAGCGGCCAAACCTGTCGATCCGTGGGAGAAGGTGGCCTCGGAAGTAAAGCTCTTCGGTCACCGGCCCCACCAGGCCGTTGAAGACGAATGCCACGATCAACACCACGGCCAGCCGGGCTCCCCCCACCGGCTCGCCACCATCGAGCGCGGAAAACTGCAAGATCACATGAGGCATCCAGGAGAAAAGCCGGTCGGCGACGATTCGGTCCAGCCAAACCTGGGCGACGATCAGTAGGGCGGTGAACCAGGCGAACAACGCAAATCCCCAAAGCGCATACGTCTTCATGGACAGGCGAGTCCGGTAGGTGACGACGCCCAGGGGCGACCAGGAGCCCGTCGTTCTGCGTGCCTGCGTCATCAGATAGCCAAGCTCCAGCGGCACGATTACCAGACCAATGCCTGCGAACAGGGCGAACACCGGAGGAAAGCCGAGCGCTTCCGCGGCCGGGGCGGCTATTACAACAAACGCGGTGAGGACCGCACCCGGAAACAGATGTAGCAGCACCGACCGGCCCAGCGAGTGTTGCTCGGGAGTCACCCGGTCAGGGTCTGGCGGCACCTTAGCGTTCGCCCCCTTCCACGTCATCGGTTTCCTCGTGCATCCCCGATGAATCGTCGGATGAATCCTCGGACGGCCTATTCTTTCGAGCGGCCTCCTCCCAGTCCTTCAGGTCGAAACTAGTCAGCAACAAATCCGCGGTACTCATCAATGCGAGCGTGCCCGCCAGGAGCAGAGTCAAGGTCATCGCCTGACGGCTGGGTTCCCAGCCGTCCAAGACAAACGGCAGCACGAGTATGAACACGGTTGTCGGCCATGCGAACCACGGCGAGTCTCTGGGGATGGGCAGCGTCTCTCCCAACTCCCGATAGCGCCTGGTCCACTCTAGCAGCGCCCTGATAAGCCCCAGGCTGAGGACCGCATAGATCGACAGCACCCAAATCGGCCGGAGGACGACCAATCCCAGCGCGATGGAGACCACCAAGGCGTACAGCAGCATGGTGAACTTCGTTGTCGCCCGCAGGAAGGGAGCACCCTGGGCTTTGACAGTGCCTGCATCGCGAAAGCCGCTCTCCAGATAGAAGAACCCCCCCAATAGCAACAGTCCGAGCAGCGTCGCCGCGATTTGCGCATCTGTGAAGAGGAAGCCGTCGGAAACCGGGTTCACTGTATTCAGCCACCGTCTCCGCTATTCGCGGTAGTACGGCTTCGCCGAGTCCCTATTTCGAAAGATGCGATCACTCCGGCAGCTTTACAGGATTGAACTCGCTCAATCCAAAGTAGGTGATTACCACGGCGCCAAGAGCGGCAGTCAAGATCCCCATGGCAACCAGATCGCCAATCAGAGGTATCAATCCGATCAACTCCAGGCCCGCCATGACCAGAAGAGCTCCGATGCCCGTCGCCAATCCTGCTTTTCGGATGCGGGTGTGCTGCCCCACCAGGTGCCCCATGGTCACCACGCCGCAGCCAACTGCCAGCGCAGCAGTCAGGAGGCCGAGGATGCTGATCGGGATAAGGACGAGCGTGAAGGCCATAAAGACGATAAGCGAAAGGCCAGTCAAGGCCACCAGCGTGCCGACTGTCAGACTGATCACAGGGTGCTGCGTAAGAGCCCGTCCGACGTTGATAAGCATCCCGGGCCGGCGTCTTGCCCAAGCGGCGCCCGCCAGCGCCAGAATCCCGCTAATCAAGGCAAACGGCAGGAGGGCCAGCAGCGGATTCGGACTTGTAGGTC
>DATLGP010000316.1:0-4752 GCA_035540395.1 Actinomycetota bacterium | reverse complement strand
GGCAGTACGCCTCGACGGCAAGGCGATGCCGGACCTGCTGCGCGCCGGTCTTCGGGAGGGCCGGTTCCGGCGGGTGGTGGTCATCGGCCAGGGGACGGCGGCGGTGGCCGGACAGTCGGTGGCTGCGGCTATCGAGCAGGCACTGGCGCCGCTCGACATTGCGGTGGTGGCCATGACTGCCTCCGAGCTGTCGGGATTCGGGCTGGAGGACGACATGCGGGACACGGTGGTGGTGGCCATCAGCCAGTCCGGCACCACCACCGATACCAACCGCACGGTAGACATGGCCACCGCACGGGGGGCCGCGGTGGTGGCGATAGTCAACCGGCGCAACACCGAGCTCGGTGAGAAGGCGCACGGCGTCGTCCACACCTCCGACGGCCGGGACCTCGAGATGAGCGTGGCGTCCACCAAGGCTTTCTACGCTCAGGTGGCCGCTGGCTTCGTGCTCAGCCTGGCGATGGCGGATGCCGCGGGATGCGCAGACCGGGCAAAGGAGTCCGGCCTTTTGACCTCACTCCTGGCGCTTCCCGATGCCATGGGGGAGGTGCTGGAGGCACGGGAGCAGATCGGCGAGATCGCCCGGCGTCACGCCGCCCGGCGCCGCTACTGGGCGGTGGTGGGCAGCGGTCCCAACCGGGTCGCCGCCGCCGAGGTCCGCATCAAGCTTTCCGAGCTGTGCTACAAGTCCGTCGCCTGCGACTCGATCGAGGACAAAAAGCACATCGATCTGTCGGCGGAGCCGTTGATCCTGGTGTGCGCGGCCGGCCTCCAGGGGTCCAACCTCACCGACGTCCAGAAGGAGATCGCGATTTACCGGGCCCACAAGGCGGCGCCGGTGGTGATTGCCAGCCGGGACCAGACGGTCTTCGAGTCGGCGGACACCATTGCCGTGCCCAGGGTGGATCCCCGCGTCGATTTCGTGCTATCGGCCATGGCCGGCCACCTGTTCGGCTACGAGGCGGCGCTGGCCATCGACAGCTGGGCGCTGCCCCTGCGGGAGGTTCGGGCGGCGGTTCAGGACCTGGCGAGCGGCGGGCTGACCGCCGACGAGGTGCTGCTTCACCTGGGACCCCGGATCAAAGAGCCCTCGCGCCGGTTTCTCGAGGCGGCAGCCGCCGGGAGCTGTGACGGGGTGATGAACCTGGGGCCCGCGATGAGGCTCGGGATTCTTCTGCGGTGCGCGATTGGGGACCTGCCGTACGAGACCTACGAGCTGGAGCGCGGCTCGGGGGCGGGCCCCGGGGCGTTTCTCGACGAGCTGGTCAGCGTGCTCACCGAAGCCATAGACGACCTCACCAGGTCGATCGACGCGGTCAAGCACCAGGCGAAGACCGTCACCGTGGGCATTTCCCGCTCCGAGGAGGGTCTTTTCGGGGTTCCCCTGGTCAAGGAGGTGCTGCGGGTCGGAGCAGGAACCGAGCTCCTCGGCTACCGCAGCCTGCGTACGCTGGCCGCGTTGGATCCGGCAGTTGAGGAGATACTCGGTTACACCCGCTACGTCGTGGCGGGCGACATCAGATCGCGGGCGGCCACCATCCACGTCCGGGACCGCGGCGGCCTCGGGGCGGAATTGAGGTCACGCACCGAGACCGATCCCCGGCTAAGGGGAACCAAGCGGGCGGCTCTCGAGAGAGCCGAGGTGGAGGTAACCGTCGGCCGAAGCGACGGACGACCCGTCATCCTGGTGCCCGAGCGCCAGGGCGACATTCCGGAGGGTCTGACCTTGCTGCATGTGAAGTTCCGGGACCGGCTGCCGGCCCAGGTCGCGCGGGACGTTTTGCTGGGGTACCGCCCGGCCCGCTACGAAGGCCTGGTCGCCGCGGTAACCGAGACCGAGGAGACTTTCTCCGAGGACCTGCTTGCAGAGCTCTCCATGCCCGAGCTGCTGGTAGAACCGGTTCTGACGCTGGCGGAGAGGTGGAGGAACCGGGGTTGAGGCCGGTCACCGGACCCCCTTGTAGTTGAGGATCTGGCGCAGGGTGTGCCTCACCGTCACGAGGTCGTCCTGATCGGCCATCACCTGGTCGATGTCCTTGTAGGCCTGGGGAATCTCGTCCACCAGCGCAGATGCGTCCCTGGCCTGCCATGTCTTGCCCCGCATCGCCTTCACCAGGTCCTCCCCCCGGAACTGGCGGCGGGCGGCGCTGCGGGAAAGGGCCCGTCCGGCTCCGTGGCTGCATGAGTGGTAGCTGAGAGGGTTCCCCTTGCCCTGGACGATGTAGGACCGGGTGCCCATGCTCCCGGGGATGACCCCGAGGTCGTCCGGGCGGGCCCTGATCGCGCCTTTGCGGGTGATCCACATCGTCTTGCCGAAGTGCTCCTCCCGGGCGGTGTAGTTGTGGTGGCAGTTGATGCGGGAGAGGGGCCGGCCCCGGCCGGCGAACTCGAACAGCGCCTTCAGCCCGGCATCCATCATCGCCTCCCGGTTGGCCCGGGCGTAGTCCTGGGCCCAATTGAGATCGGCCAGGTAGGCATTGAACTCCGGGGTCCCCTCGGGCAAGTAGGCCAGGTCGCGGTCCTCCAGGCTGACCTGCAGGGCCTGCATCACCCGGCGCGCGGTCTTGACGTACCCCTGGGCCAGCTCGTTGCCGATGCCGCGGGAGCCCGAGTGCAGTACGACCCACACGCCGTCCGCCTCGTCCAGGCAGATCTCGAAGAAGTGGTTGCCGCTGCCCAGGGTCCCAAATTGGCTCAAGGTCTTGTTCACCTGCTTGTCGCTCAGCCTGGTGTGGGGACGGTGGGATGCCAGCCATCGCTCGGCCCGGCGGCTGACGATCTTGTGCCCCCGGCCGACGCCGGCAGGTATCCGGCTCTCGAGGACGGGCAGAAGGGGGCCCAGGTCGTCGGGCAGATGGCCGGCTTCAAGGTCGGTCCGGGCGGCTATCATCCCGCAGCCGATGTCCACTCCGACGGCCGCCGGAATGAGCGCCTGCTCGGTAGGGATGACGCTGCCGACCGTCGCCCCCAGCCCGTAATGGGCGTCGGCCATCAGGGCGACGGGCCCGCTGACGATTGGCAGACGGGAAGAACGCAGGGCCTGGCGGACCGTTTCATCGTCGAGCTGCGAAGCCCAGCTCAGCAGACCTTCCGAGATGCGTTTAGCGCCCATCATCACCACCGGTGCTCGGGTTGTTGCAGGCGCCCTTCGACCGGGCCGATGGCTCCTACTTGGTGTTTTTGCTGATGTAGCTCATGATCGTGCGGCTTGGAAGCGAGATCTTGTGAACCGTCTTCAGATGCTCCGAAACCACCTTGAGGAGCTCCTCAGTGTTCTCGGCCGCGAAGTGACCTTTGCAGGAAGCCCCGACGTCTACGCACTTGAACTGGGGCATGACCGACTCCTGTGGTTGTTGAGTGCTGACCGGTGCAGCAGAACAACTGCGGCGCCGGCCCGGCTATTCCCGCCATGGGCTCAGACCCGGTCGGGCCGCTCCATCTTCGTCCATTTTGTTCCGTCCGGCGTGATGTGAGCCAGCCCTTGGGTCAGGATGCGCACCGGAACCTCCCACTGGTCCTTGGGCTCTTCCTCCGAGTTGGCGTCGATGATGAGGACGGACGTGTACGGCTCGTCGGTCTGTTCTTTGTAGCTGAAGTTCAGGGTTGCCCGTCCCTCGACCGCAGTCGGGGGCAATCCCGAGGGAAGGTTGATCACGAGGTCGAGGACCAGTTGCTCGGGGTTTTCGCCGGGCGGGTCGTGACGAACCAGGTCAACCCGGTACACCGCGGCGAGCGAGCACTCACCGGCCACCGTCAGTATGCCGGGCTTGTCCGGACGCTTCTCCCACTTGGCTTTGAACTCGCCACACGGCCTGGCCATCAAATCTCCTTTGTTTGCCTCTATGTGTCTTTGGTCCAACGTAGCACAGGGACTGTCACTACTTACCCTTACGATAGGGGCCGGCGATAGGCAGGTGCGGGGCGCCCGGCGGCCCGCAGAGGTTGGGAGTCACCATGCTGGTTGAGCTGAGCATAACCAACTATGCGGTCATCGACCGGCTGACGATCGCGCTGGGACCGGGCTTCAACGTGCTGACCGGCGAGACCGGCGCCGGCAAGTCCATAATCCTCGATGCGCTGGGTCTGTTGCTCGGTGACCGGGCGGGCCCGGGAGCAATTCGGGCGGGTGCCGGACGGGCGTATGTCGAGGGCATCTTCGAGGTCGACGGGGCAACTGCCGGCCTGTTGGCCGAAAAGCTGGAGCTTGACGTCGTCACCGACGGCCTGATCCTGGCCCGGGAGTTGAACGCCTCGGGGCGCAGCGTCTGCCGTATCAACGGCCGGGCGTTCCCCCAGCGGCTGCTTGCCGAGGTCGGCCAGGCCCTGGTGGACGTGCACGGGCAAAGCGAGCATTTGTCGTTGCTTCGGCCGGGCGAACACCTGGACCTGCTGGACCGGTACGCCGGCCTGACGGCGGAGCGCTCGCGGTATGCCGCGGTTGTTCGGGACCTGAACCGCACCCGCAAGGAGTTGCAGGCGCTGGAGCAGGAGGCCGCCGGCGCCTCGGAGCGTAAAGAGCTGCTTGCCTTCCAGGCGCAGGAGATCTCTGCCGCCGCCCTGACGGCCGGCGAGGAGGAAGCGCTGGTCGGCGAGCGCACCGTGAGGGTGAATGCGCTGAGAATCCACGAGCTGGTGGGCCAGGCGCAGGCGGCCCTGGACAGCGAGTCGGCCGCCGAGCCGGGAGCGATCGAGCTGGCCGGCCGGGCGGTTAGCGCCCTGGCGATGCTGGAAAAGATCGACCCTGCAATGGCC
>DATLGP010000315.1:0-2275 GCA_035540395.1 Actinomycetota bacterium | reverse complement strand
GCCTGCAGCCGCTCCAAGGACGATGTCTGCCACGTCGCCCTCGCCGGACGCCCCGGCAGCCCGAGCTCCCGACCCGCTCGCTCCAGCATGCAGCAACGGGATCGACGACGACGGGGACGGGCTCATCGATTTCAGGGCATCCGACGGCTCCCGCCAGGATCGCGGTTGCAACGGTTGGAACGACAACGACGAGTAGCCGGCCGAGCGTCGGCCGCTAACCCGTCAGGATTCGACGATCTGAGCGCCGGCCGGGGTGCCGGAAGCCACTTCAACCCGGGGGAAAACGCTGCCGGCCCGCCCGGCTACCTCCCGGGCGTGCGTCTCGTCCCGGCACAGCCCGATGATCGCCGACCCGCTTCCGGTCATGATCGCCCCCAGCGATCCACCGTCCGCCATCGCCCGCTTGAGGTCCGCCAGCTCGGGCATCATGTCGAAAGCAGCGATCTCCAGGTCGTTGGAGAGATTGGCGGCAATGCCCTCGAGGTCCCCGGCCGCCAGGGCGTTCTTCAACGCTTCGGTGGAACCGCCCGGCCGGCCGTTGCCCGAAGGACGGCCCCCCTGGGGAACAAGCTCGTCGTACCGGTGGTAGACCTTTACGGTTGATAGAGCAGCATGTGAGATTCCGATGACCCACCACAGGGTCGCCGGGCAGGGCAGTGGGCTGAGAATCTCCCCGGTCCCGGTGGCCAGCGCCACTCCTCCCTGCAGGCAGAAGGGGACATCTGCACCCAGCCGGCGAGCCAGCGTGTCGACGTCGATGGAACCGTCGCAATCGGGGCCCTGCATGCGTTCGAGACCCACCAGCGCGGCGGCCGCGTCGGCGCTGGCTCCGCCCAGCCCGGCACCGACCGGGATCCGCTTGACCACCGAGATCGACGGTCGCTCCGGACACGTCAGTCGCGCGGCGGCAACGGTTCGCTGGACGATGTCGGGAGCCGGGGGGATGGGGCCCTCCAGCCCCTCGTCCCAGCGGATGGAGACCTCCGAGTGCTCCGCAGGCACGATCGTGAGGTCGTCGGACAGGCTGATCGACTGCATCACCGATTCCAGGTCGTGGTATCCGTCCGGCCGACGGCGCACGATCGCCAGCCACAGATTGACTTTGGCTCTTCCGATGGTCCGTATCACCGCAGCACCCTAACCAATCCGGCGAACTCCTTGAGGCCCAGCGCCTCCGCCCTGGCCCACGGGTCCACCCCTGCCCGGGCGAGAGCCGCCTCCACCTCGCCCACCTCTAGTCCAAGACCCGATGAAAGAGTATTCCGTATCGTCTTGCGCCTCTGGCTGAACGCCGCCCGCACTACCCGCATGAGCTCTCCGCCGTCCACGTCGACGATGGGAGCCCTGCGGGTCAGTCTCACCAGAAGTGATTCCACATTCGGCACCGGCCAGAACACCGAAGCCGGCACTTTGCCGAGCAGCCGTGCCTCGGCGTGGTAGGCAACCAGCAGGCTCACCGCTCCGTAGGTCTTCGACCCGGGCGAGGCGACGAAGCGCTCGCCGGCCTCCCGTTGAACCATTACCACGAAGTCCGTGATCTCGGGCCGCCGCTCCAACAGATTGGCAATCAGCGGAGTTGCAATGTTGTAGGGCAGGTTGGCGACCATCCGGTGCATCCCTGCGGTCACGAGCGGCGCGTAGTCGATCTGCATGGCGTCGCCCACCACGACCTCTACGTTCGGTATGCCCTGCAGGACCTCCTCGAGCGCGGGGATGAGCTTGCGATCCAGCTCGATGGCGGTGACCCGCTCCGCCGCCTCCGCCAGCGCGAGCGTCAGGGTCCCCAGGCCGGCGCCCACCTCGATCACCCGGTCCTCGGGATGAATGTCGGCCAGCCGGACGATGCGCCTGATTGTGTTCTGGTCGATTACGAAGTTCTGTCCCAGCGACCTGGAGGGGGTGATCCCGTAACGGCGTGCGATGTCTCCGATGTCTGCGGGGCTGAGTAGCTTGCGGCCTACCACTCGATCTTGACGTTCAGCACACCCTTGGATTGCGGCGACAACTGCCGGAAGGCAGTGTCGGACAGGTCGATGATACGGCCGTCGATATAGGGTCCGCGGTCGCGGATCGTCACAGTCACCTGATTGCCGTTGGCCAGGTTCGTAACCCGCACGACCGTACCGAACGGGAGGGTCCGGTGCGCCGCCATGAGCCCCGGCTGGCGGTACCAGGAGGCCTTCCCGGTCTGCTGGTGGGCGGCCGCCTTGAGTGACGGGCGGGCGGTCCCCACCAAAGTAAGCTCGGCTACCGGCTCCCGGATCACCTTCGAGTC
>DATLGP010000314.1:0-7402 GCA_035540395.1 Actinomycetota bacterium | reverse complement strand
CGATCTTCCCCTCCTCCCTGCTGGCGGCTACGGCGGGCGCTTTCGGTATGTCCACCAGGCGGTTCTTGTGGATAGATGCCGTCGGCGGCGTGATCTCGACCGTCAAGGCGATTGCAATCGGGTACCTGCTGGGGCGGACGTACGAGGACGCCGGTTTTTGGGTAACGGTGATCGGAGCCGTTGCCCTGGTTGTGCTGCTGGGGCTGATGGGCCATTACCTGCATCGGGATAAGAGTGCCGTCGACCGTGACGGAGAAGCGTCCGGCAGTTCGCATCCCGGTTGACCTTCAGTCCGCTTGATGAGCGACTCCCGTAGTGGGGTAAGAACAAACCGAAGCCAAATGTCCGTTTCTTTGGAGAAGCCCCGAGATAGCGCCGCCGTGACCAATCCATGAGGGGGTGGCGCTCGTTTGTGGTGCGCCGGATCCTGGCCAGGTTTCGGGTTGGGCCGGACATCCTTCGCCATCTCTCCACCTTCCAGCGGCTGGGGGAGAGCCTGGAGGCAACCCCTCCCGGCGAGATGGTTCCGGTCGGAGTTCGCACGGTGCTGCGCGCAATCCGAACCAGGGGAGCGGTTCAGATCAGGCCCGACTGGGTGTGGCCGTTCTGGGTGGAGAGACAGGTGGATCCGGCCAGCCCGGCATTCATTCCCCGGGGGCATCTGCCGTTCATGACCAACCTCACCCAGCGCAACTGGACGATGGTGGGCGCCCTCGAATCCGAGTGGGAGGGAATTGTCGATCCCCGAGGGCTGGTCACGGCCTGGTTTGACGGCTGGTCGCTGGACTGGTGGTCCCACGACTCCAACGGCTGGCACTTCCCCAGCAAAGACCATGCGGTTACTCAGGACCTGGTGGAGGCGGTTCCCGTGGTCCGCACGGCGTTGAAGGTCGACAGTGGCCGGCTCGAGGAGCTGGTCTACTGCCCCCTCGATCACGACTCGGTGGTGGTGGAGTTGGCCAACCATACCGACGAGGAGGTGGAGTTGGCTCTTGCGGTAAGGCCCTATAACCCCGAGGGCCTGGCGGTGGTGGAATCACTGCTTTTGTCCGGCTCTACCGTGCTGGTGGACGGCCGGCCCGGTTTGTTCCTTCCCCGTCCGCCCGACCGGCACGTGGTCTCGACCTTTCGGGACGGCGACACTGCTGCGCTGTTGTCCAACGAAGCGGCCGGTCCGCCAGAAGTCTTCGTGAAGGACCCCTCGGGAATGATCCAGGCGGCATTTGTGTACCGGGTGCCGGCCGGCGAGAGCGTCCGGTGCGCCATCCCGCTTCCCCACCACAGGCGGGAGGAGCGCAGGAAGCGGGTTTCCAAAAAGGTCGTGCACCACATTCCCCCGGTGACGTGCGCCCAGGTGGTGGCCGGATGGAAGGACGAGCTTTCCCGGGGGATGCAGGTCCGCTTGCCCGACCACAAGCTCCAGGAGGCGGTTGACGCCAACCGCGCTTACATGAAGCTGTTCTACGACGGCGACAGCATCACGCCCGGCCCTTTCACCTACCACCGATTCTGGTTTCGCGACGCCGCCTACCAGCTGGTGGCAATGGCCCGCTGGGGCATGCCGGAGGAGGCGGCGAAGGTGCTCTCCACCTTCGGGGACCGCCAGCACCGGGACGGCTTCTTCTACAGCCAGTGGCGGGAATGGGACTCCAACGGAGCCGCCCTGTGGGCGATCGCCGAGTACCACCGGCTGACCGGCGACGCCACCGTGGCCCGGGCCCTGGCGCCCAATATCTCCAAGGGGGCCCAGTGGATCACGGACAAGTGCCGGGGCCGGGAGGACGACGAACGGGTTAAAGGATTGTTCCCGCCCGGTGTCTCCGCCGAGCACCTCGGCCCCTACGACTACTACTACTGGGACAACTTCTGGGGCCTGAGGGGCCTCCTGGACGCGGAGTACCTGCTGAACCAGCTCGGCGACCGACAAGGGGCAGCCGCCGCTTCCGCCGGTGCGGAGGAGATGCGCCGGGCAATCATGGCGTCTCTTGGCATGGCAGCCCGACGCCTGGGGGCGCAGATAATGCCCGCCGGGCCCACCCGGGGCATCGACGCCGCAATGGTTGGGTCGCTGGCCGCCTGTTACCCGTTGGGACTGTTTGGGGCCGGCGACCCCTGGATCACCGGAACGGCCCGGGTGATAAGGGAGCGGTTCTGTATAGAGGATGCTTTCTTCCAGCAGATCTCCCACACCGGCCTGGGCACCTACCTCACCCTGCAGCTGGCGTTTGTGGAGCTGGAGGCTCAGGACCCCCGTGCCTGGCAAAGGCTGCGCTGGCTGCTCGACCATGCCACCCCGACCTACACCTGGCCGGAGGCGATACATCCCCGGCTGAAGGGGGGATGCATGGGCGACGGGCACCACGGCTGGGCGGCCGCCGACTTCCTCTCGTTCGTCCGCAACCTGCTGGTCAGGGAGTCGGGCCCGCAGGAGTTGGCGGTTCTGACCTTGCTGCCCGACGAGTGGAGGGGAGCGGAGACCGTGGTCCGCAATGCCCCCACCGCCTACGGCGAGCTGAGCTACTCGCTGAGGTGGCAGGGATCCGAGGCGGTGTTCGAATGGGAGAAGTCCTCCGCCGAGACCACCATAACTTTGCCCGCCCTGGCTCCAGGGTGGAGCAGCCGTGACCCGCAGGGGACCGCGACATTCGGGGACGCCGGCGCAAAGCCTCCCGAGCTGGATTCCGGCCGCAGCGCCTAATGACTGCGGGTGGGCGACTGCGCCTGGCGGGTCAGCAGGCGGTGGCGCAGGAAATATGTTGCGTAGCTCGCCATCGCGGTTGCCAGCATGGACACCTTGCGGACGAACCCGATCACCGGGCTGCCCGACTTCTTTTCCTTGGTCAGGTGCCACAGGCCCGGGCACACGAAGGAGACCCTTTTCAGCCCGAGATCGGCGCACCGGGAGTTCAGTGCCGCCTCGATTCGGTAGCCCTGAATTTGTTCGGGTTGCAGCGACTCGAACAGCTCCCGGTGCAATGCCCGCTGGCCGGTGAGCACCGGCAGGAATCTTAGAAATATCGGGTTCAGGAGGGGGCCCCGGTCGAACAGACCGCAGCTCATGCCCGCTCCCTGGTGCACCGCCCGCACCAGCCTGTCGATGTGGCCGGGCTGCAGGCTCAGAAGATCGGCATCAAGGAACACGATGAGCTCGGCGTCGGTGGCGGCCACGCCTTCCGCCATCGCGTTCCCCTTGCCCAGCGTGGTCGCCGGGATCACCCGGGCGCCGGCCGCCTCTGCCAGTGAGGCGGTCTCGTCGGTGGAGAGGTTGTCGACCACAATCACCTCGTCCACGTGGGGAGACCTGAGGGCAACCTCCACCACGGTTGCGATGGTGGCCGCCTCGTTGTGAGCCGGGATTATTGCCGCAACCTTGGGGCCAGATTCGTTCATCGGAGCTCCACCTCAGCGGCAGGGCTGAAGACGCCCTGTTTGGCCGGGGTGTCTCGAGGGCCGATCATGTGGACTGGTGTTACCCATATTGGGCACGGCTCATCCGGCCGGACGCGGATTCCGTTGCGTCAGACCCTTGTGACTGCAAGGTCGATGTTCGACAGCCTGGGCGTTTGGGGGTTCAATGGGTCCAGGAGGTTTTATGCCCAGCCAGGAGCCGGCCGACGTACCCGAGGAACCCTACCCCGAGGACTCCGACGATTGGCGCCCGGCGGCGTCCGGCTACACCGGATCCTGGAGCATCGCCGGCGGACTGGTGCCGGTTTGGGTCGACAACGACGGGCCTCCTCCTCTGATCGAGTCGGACAAACACGACCCTCTGCCGTCGGTGCTCGACCGGCTCGGGCTTCAGCTGAGGTCCGACGAGCCCAAGTGAGCTAACCCGTTCGCGGCGCACCCGCCGCCTGTTCGATCACCCCAACCGGGGCCCGGCGGCAACCCGGGCAGTTTTCTCAGAACGTAGTTCAACCTATGATCCACCGGAATGGTTGCTCTGGCGGATCCCACGACCGGAACGCGGCGGTCGAAGGCCATCCTCGGGATATTCATCCTCACCCTGTTCACCGGCTCCGCGTTGCTGTTTTTGGTGCAGCCGATGTTCGCCAAGATGGTTCTCCCGCTGCTCGGCGGCACTCCGGCCGTATGGGCCACGTCGATGGTCTTCTTCCAGGCGACGTTGCTGGCCGGCTACGCCTATGCCCACTGGAGCGTCTCCCGGCTGGGGGTCCGCCGGCAGGCCCTCGTCCACATTCCGTTGGTACTGCTGCCTCTTTTGCTGCTTCCAATCTCCGTGCCCGCCGGCTGGAGCCCTCCGCCCGAGGGGAGGCCCGCCGTCTGGCTCCTGTGGCTGCTGGCTTATTCGCTGGGTCTGCCGTTCTTTGTCCTGTCGACCTCGGCGCCTTTGCTCCAGAGGTGGTTTGCCACCACCGGGCACCCGTCGGGCAAGGACCCGTATTTTCTCTACGCCGCCAGCAACGCCGGGAGCATGCTGGCGTTGCTGTCCTACCCGTTCCTCATGGAGCCGAGCCTGCCCCTGCAGGTTCAGTCGACGGTGTGGGCAGTCGCCTACGGGGCTCTGGCGGCCGGCACCATTGTGTGCGCATGGCTGGTGCTGAATGCAGACCCGCGCGACGAGAACCTGGCAACGGCAGGGGACGAAGCGGCAGAGGATGGCACCGACCTGGGGGGCACCTCCGAGCAGCAGGCAGAGGTCGCGCTGGCTTCCGAGCAGGAGGCAGCCGAGCCGGCGGTGGTCGCGGAGCAGCACGCAGCCGAGCAGGCAGCGGGGGCGCAGGCGGCCGATCAGCAGGCGGCCGATCAATCGGTGGTGGCGGAGCAGGCAGTGGTGGCTCCGGCGCCCCCCATGGCTCCGGCACCCATGGCTCTGGCACCCATGGCCCCGGGACCGGTGACCGGCATCCGCCGTTTCCGGTGGGTGGCCCTGGCCTTCGTCCCCTCCACCCTGATGCTGGCGGTGACGAACTACATCAGCACCGACATAGCGGCCATTCCGTTGCTCTGGGTGATCCCCCTCGCGCTTTACCTGCTGACGTTCATCCTGGTTTTTTCTACCAAACCGGTGCCGTTGGGTTTGGCCGCCTGGGCTCAAGTGGCCCTGGTGGTACCGCTGGTCCTGATGATGCTTACCGACATCAGAGGAGTCCTGCCCCGCGCTGTTTTGTTCGGGCTACCGCTGCTTGCGCTTTTTGTCTTTTCGCTGGTTTGCCACGCCCAACTGGCAATCGACCGGCCCCCGCCCAGGCACCTGACCGAGTTCTATCTGTGGGTTGCCGTAGGAGGAGTCCTCGGGGGGATATTCACCGCTCTGGTGGCTCCGGCGGTCTTCGAGACGCTGTTGGAATACCCGGTTGCGATCGTCCTGGCCTGCTTGCTGCTACCTGCTCTCGGCAAGCGACGAATGAGCAACCGTATGGAGCAACTCGTGCTCGTCGTCACTTTCCCGGCCCTGATCCTGATCACCGTTCTGCAGATCCTAGGCACCCGGGGCTGGCTCCCGAATGCCGGGCGCACGGTGGCCGTGGCGGTCACCCTGGGAATCTGCTGGTTGTTTGCCACCCGCCCTTTCCGTTTCGGGGTGGCTGTGGCGGCGGTGATGATCGGGGCCACCATCGCCAGGGTCGACGAATCCCCGGTCCTTTTCTCGGAACGGACGTTCTTCGGCATACAGCAGGTCCTGGGAGACCCGGCCGGGCGGTTCCACCGGCTGATGCACGGGACCACTCTCCACGGGATACAGAGCACCGACCCGGCGCTCAAGACCGAGCCGCTGTCCTACTACCATCGGGAAGGTCCGATCGGGCAGGTGATGACAGCCTTGCCGGCTGCAGAAGCACCCCGGATCGGGGTGGTCGGTCTGGGGACCGGGACAATGGCCTGCTATGCCCGCCCCGGCCAGCACTGGACCTTTTTTGAGATCGACCCGGTCATGGAGCGGATCGCGCGGGACCCAGCCCTGTTCACCTTTCTGGCCGACTGCCCGGGGGAGCATGAGGTGGTTCTCGGCGATGCCCGGCTTTCGCTGGAAGACGTGCCGGACGGAAGCTACGGGGTTCTGGTGGTGGACGCATTCAACTCGGATGCCATTCCGGTGCACCTGCTGACCCGGGAAGCCATCGACCTGTATGTGCAAAAGCTTGCGCCCGGCGGCGTGGTGGCCATCCATATCTCCAACCGGTACCTGGACCTGACTCAAGTCCTGGCCGACCTTGCCCGGGACCGGGGCCTTGAATCCCTGTACGGGTCGAGCGGCCAGACCCTGGAGCGGCTTACCAAAGGCAAGTCGGCTTCCGACTGGGTGGTCCTTGCGCGGGCCCAGGAGGACCTGGGCAGTTTGGCCGGAGATCCCCAGTGGACCAGCCTGGTTTCCCAGCCCGGCTCGCGGGTATGGACCGACGACTTCTCGGATGTGTTCTCGGTCTTCCGCTGGAGGCCCTACGCCTGATCCAGTCGGACGACCGGGGCGGGTTCGGATGGCGGGTCTGGACACCGTCGAAGCGGACCTTGAGACTTTATGCCTTGGTAAAGTTTTTAGAAATCGAACTGGTTACAAGACCGGTATCCGTTGTATTCTTTAGATGTCCTCCCCGGCGTCTTTCTAGCGTCTTTCCTTGGCTGATGCTAAAAGCTCAATCGCCTCGAGCGTGCCCCCGCACCGTTCGAGGCGGCCGGGGCGGACCTTTTTTTTCATAAGACACCCTCCTTGAGCCTTCCCGATTCGGACGGGCCGACCGTCAATGTTCCAACTATCGCCCCCCAGGGAATCTGTTTGTTGAGCAACCCCGGCCCGTCCCGGCCGCCCGCGGGGTAGCGGCCCCGGGCTGTTAGGCTTCCGAAGTGAACTGGGAGGGAGGAAAGCTTTGGCGGATTTAGATCTCGACACCCTGGTGCTGGAGCGTGGGAAGCACGGCTACCCCGAGCAGGGAATGAACATCTTGGAGGCGGTGTCGGTGGTGTCGCCCGGAGACAAATTCGGCGATACGCCCAGATCGGTCAGCCCGGTCATTTCAGCGTTCTTGAGGGACTGGAACGACGCGCTGGACGACGAGCCCCGCCAGGAGTTGAAGCGCTTTATCCCGAAGATCGTGGGATCCATCCTTACCGAGGATGTGGAGGAGTTCCGCGCCTGGCTGGCGACCGACTGGCTGGTGCGGGTCCAGGCGCCGGCCTGGCTGCAGGCCGCCGGCCTGGGAGAGTTTGCCGAGGCTTTGGCGGAGCAGGATCTCGTGGTATCCCCGGACCAGGCCCGCGCGGTGCAAACGCTTTTGGACGAGGCGGCAGCCTATGCCAACGTGGGGGCCAGGGACCTGTCCAAGGAGTGGGGCGAGGCCGGCGAGGCGGCGTGGGCCAAGGTAGGCCCCAAGTCTTGGGAGTCTGCAGGCAACGGGGTGAAGATGGCGGTGCGCCGAGCCACCACCATCGGGCAGAAAGCGGC
>DATLGP010000313.1:0-1580 GCA_035540395.1 Actinomycetota bacterium | reverse complement strand
GCCTCGTCCAGCAGACTTCGGATCGCGGCCATCAGGCGGCCGGTAGCCTGCCGGGGGTCTTCGTCGGCGTGGAGGTCCATAGGTGAGCCGATGTTGATCAGGATTGCCACGCCCCGCTGGAAGTTCCTCGGCCGTCCCTTGGTCATCACCCGATGGGCACCCCACACCGCCACCGGGATGATCTGGGCACCGCTTGCCTGCGCCATACGGACCGTACCGGTCTTGCCTTTGGAGGGGACGAACGAGCGGTTGATGGTGGCCTCGGGGAAGGTGCCCACCACCTCCCCTTTGCGCAGAGCTTCGATTGCCAGGTCCAGGGCCCGGGCGGGATCCTTCTTGCGGTCGACCGGGATGTGTTTCATGCCCCTCATCAGCGGTCCGGCGATCTTGTTGTCGAAGACCTCTTTCTTGGCCAGGAATCGAACCCACCGTTTGCGTTCGAAGACACAGGCCCAGGCAGAGAAGACGAAGTCCAGATATCCGGCGTGGTTGATGGCAAGAACGGCCGAACCGGTGCTGGGAAGGTTCTCCGCCCCTTTTACGATTACCTTCCAGCCCATAATGATTTGTAGGCCTTTGGCGAGCCGGATGATCGCTGGGTAAACGGGTTCTTTCACGCCTTGATACTAGGGGAGGAGGCGCTCTTACGCTGCCCCCGGCTCGCTGCGGTCCTTGGTTACGTGAGAACTGTGCGATATTCGGCAGATGAAGCGAAGCGGTTTCAGCGCTTAGAGGTAGCGTCGGCCCGCCGGTTCCCGCGCTGCGGCGCCGAGTTCCTTAGGAGTGAGAATGTTCAACGTAGACCCGTCTGCCACACCGGAATCGGCCCCCAGGAAGCGGCCGGTCAGGCTCGTACTCACGGTCTTGTTGGCGGGCATGCTGGCGGGAGGCCTGCTTGCGCAATGCACAGTACCCGGCAGCCGGGACCAGGGTGGCTCCGAGGTGCTGCCCCAAGCCCAGGAGACGCCGGAGCGGCAGGTGCAGGCCGGCTCGATCCCCGATGTCGTCAGGAAGGTAAGCCCATCGGTGGTGGCCATCTTCACGCAGGGCCTGTCCAGTGACTTTTTCTTCGAGACGGTGCCCACCAGGGGAGCGGGGACCGGCATCGTGGCCTCCGAGGAGGGCCATATCCTGACGAACGCCCATGTGGTGGAAGACGCGCAGCAGATCCGGGTCCTGCTGACCGACGGCCGGGAGTTGGCCGCCGAGCTAATCGGTTCTGATGTCACCACCGACCTGGCCGTAATCAAGGTGGACGCAGCCGACCTCACCGTGGCCTCGTTCGGAGACTCCGACGACCTGCTGGTGGGAGACCCGGTGGTCGCCATGGGCCAGGCTCTGGGCCTGCGGGGCGGCCCGACGGTGACCGCGGGTATCGTTTCGGCACTTGATCGTTCGATCCGGACCCAGGGCGGCGTGCTGGACAACCTCATTCAAACCGACGCCGCCATCAACCCCGGCAACAGCGGGGGAGCCCTCACCGACATGGCGGGCAACGTGGTCGGTGTCAACACCGCGATTGCCGGCAATGCCCAGAACATCGGCTTCGCCATTGCCATTACCCCGGCGCGGGCGATCGT
>DATLGP010000312.1:0-8443 GCA_035540395.1 Actinomycetota bacterium | reverse complement strand
GTCGGCAGCGTAGTCGGTAACCTGGGCGCCGAACCGGTCGCAGATGGCCTTTGCGGCACGGACCCCGAGGTCGGCAGGCGCGAACTCGCCGGCCCGGCGGGAGCGAGAATAGTGCTGCATCAAGGCCTCCCCTTTGTCCCGAAGTGCTTTTGCATCCGGATCAGCGTCCGGCCGGTATCGGGAGCCGTTGTCACGTCCACGTCGTCCACCAGGTCCGAGATGAGCGAGATCTCCTCCTCATCGATACGGCTCTCCTCCGCCCAGACCCTGATCTCTCCTCTGTCCTCGACCGTGATTAGGATCTCTTCCCTTCCAGCCTCCCAGCTCAGGACGATGACCGTGTCCAGGCTGTGTCGCAAAAGGACGGCACAGGCATCGGAGACCGCAAGGACGATGTCGTCGAGCTCCTGCGGGCGCAGATCCACGCCAACTGCGCTGTCGCGCACGAACTGCCGCACCGGGAACAGGCTCGTGCAGTCGGCGGGGAAGCTCCTTTTCAACTCAAGCCCTTTTCTGCCGGGATCGGATTTATCTCCGCAACCAGGCGTTGAGCGATATCCCGAACCTTCTGATTGCTCCGCTGACTTGCCTTGAGCATCATCGCAAAGGCTTCGTCGGCCGAAATGTGGTCCCGGGCCATGAGGATGCCCTTGGCCTGGTCGATGACGGCCCTCGATTCCAGCGCCTCCCGGAGCTGGCCCGCCAGCTCGGTGGACTGCCAGTACAAGACGGCGTTCGCAATGACAACCGCGCCCCTCGACGCAAGCCGGGCAATGCCCTGGCAGGCGCTCTCCCCGAAGGCGTTCTCCCTGGCGCTCAGCACGGTCAAGGCACCGATGGTGGTGCCGCGAACCGGCAGCGGCTCCGAGAGCACCGACGCAATTCCCAGGTACATGGCGGCGTTGGTGAACTGCGGCCAGCGTTGCTCGGTGACCAATGAGTGCGACAGGTGCCTTTGGCCCGATCGCACCGTGTCGATGGCGGGCCCCTCGCCGAGCTCGATCGACGCGGTCTGAACACGCTCCGCGGCGTGGTCGCTCGAGGCGGCGAAGGCCACGTCGCCGTCGCTGCGGATCGCGACACAGGCCGACTCGGCACCCGGCACTTCGGAGACTGCCAGCTCGGCTATGAGCTTGCATACTGCCTCCGGCGGGTAGTCGGAGACGAGAATCTGGTTCAGGTCCCGGGCGGGCTCAGAGATCTCGAGCGAGTCGTCCACCACCGAGGAAAGCCGGACGACGACAAGGTTGTCGAGGTTTTCGGAGGAGGACACCCGCTTGAGGAGTCTCTCGACCGATCGGGGCGGGCGAAGGACAACGACCCTGCCGGCGTCGCCGGTACGTCCCAATTGTCTGGCGAGGTCCGCGAGACGGTCGAGTCCCGCTCCGTCGACGAACCTCAGGCGGGTCAGATCCAGGTGGATGTCGCCGGGACTCGAGGCGACGGCCTCGATGGGTCTCAAGCAGCCCAGGCCGGACAGATCCAACTCCCCGACCAGCCGGAAACTTCTCGGCTCGGTTTGGTGAACCTTCAGGATATCCATCCCCGCTACCTCCGGCTGTGGCGCTATAGGGGGATTCGCCGGCGGGTGCCCCCATGGACCACAACAGGTCCAGGGTACACCCTGGCGGGAAGCATCAGGCCGGCTTCTGGCTCCTGATGCTGCTCAGCATGTCCGCGATACCCTCGGCGTCGAGGACGTCGGCCATCAGTCCTACCTGCTCCTCGAACACCTCTTCGGGGATCTCGGAACGTATCTGTTTTTCGAGTATGTGGTAAACGTCGAGGCCCAACTGGACCTCGGTCAAGGCACCTGCATAGGTGGGATCTCCCAGCACAACGGTTTCGGCTGAGATCTGCGCACTCTCCGCATCCGGCGAACCCAGTAGCACGAGCAGATTCTCAGGCCCGTGCTGCTTGGACAACGCCAGGATCACCTCCTGGTGATGCAGGTCCATGGCCCCGGAGGCCGTTCAGACAAAGCACTCCGTTGCAGCAAAAGCGACCTTTGCAGTTCCAACCGCCTCCACGCATGCCTGGATAGCACCCCCGGAAACGCCGTCACGCTCTCCCAGCACAACCACCTGCTTATTTTCGAACATCCACTCACCTTCCTCCTTTTCTTTCTTTCCTTGTTTTCCTTTTGTTTCGACTCGTTGCCTTTCCAGTTGTGTCCCAGTCCGGGCGTTGCTGCACTCGCCGGCCATCGGCCCGGCGCCGCATCGCTGTTGTCACCTGGGGACGCCGAGAGAATAACCTGAGCGGTATGCCTCCTCCACGAGAACACCTACCCCGGAATGCGGCCGGTAAGACGGCGGTCCTCCTCAGGGACCGGCTTTCGCGTGCCCATTTGTACCTCGTCACCCCCGCCGTACCGCCCGCCGGGGCCCTCGATGAGTTCCTTCCCCGGGTTCTGGAGGCCGGGGTCGACATCGTGCAGCTACGGGAGAAGGATATGGAGGCGGGCTCTCTGCTGCGCCACTGTGAGGTGGTGCGGCGCCGGACGGCCGAGTTCGGCGCACTGTTCATAGTCAACGACCGGGTGGACGTGGCGCTGGCGGCGGGAGCCGACGGCGTGCATGTGGGCCAGGACGACCTGCCGGTGGACGAGGCGCGCCGTCAGCTGGGGCCGGTTCCGTTGATCGGGATCTCAACCCACTCCGAGGGCCAGTTCCTGGCCGCCCTGCGCGCCGACACCGATTACGTTGCGATCGGCCCGGTGTTCGCAACGCCGACGAAGCCGGGAAGGCCCGCCGTCGGCCTGGGTCTCGTGGGCTTCGCTTCCGACCGTGCCACCAAGCCGGTGTTTGCCATCGGCGGGATTGACTCCGCCAACCTCTACCAGGTGTTGGAAGCAGGCGCCCGGCGGATCTGCGTGGTGCGGGCCCTCACCCTGAGTCCGGATCCCGGGGAAGCCGCCGGCGCTCTCCGGGGACCGATCGTGGCTGCGGCGGACGGGATCGACCGGTAGGCGACCGCTGTGCACTAAACTTGGAACATGCCCACTTCACAGCAGGTGATCGAAGCCCTCAAGGTTGTCCAGGACCCTGAGATCGGCATCAATATCGTTGACCTTGGCCTGGTCTACGAAGTGGTGGTCACCGACGACGGCGAAGCTCAGATCACCTTCACCCTCACCTCCGTAGGATGTCCGGCGGGCGCCCAGATCGAAAACGAGATCAGGGAGGCGGCAGCCAGCGTCGATGGAATATCCAGTGTCTCGTCGGAGATGACGATGACCCCCCCTTGGGGTCCGGACAAGATGAGCGAGCTCGCCCGCTCGGCACTTGGGTTCTTTTAAGACGAGTTGACGTAGTCAGAGACGACAGGCTGGGACGCCGCGCGTCCGGCAGCCGGAGAGGGCTGGGATGAACGAGTTCTGGAGCAGATTCAAGTGGTACATGATCGGCGGGGGAGTGCTCCTGTTCGTTGGAGCCATCGTCCTTACGATCGTCCTCGTGCGCAACTCCGAGGGCCCGATAATGGCCGCCCCGCCGCCGGCGCCCGGGGAAAACGGCGAGGTCCCCAGGATCGAGACGGTGCCGGCGCAGGAGTTTCGGGGCGAGGGAAGCAAGGAACAGTCCATCCAGGCCGGGGGCGGGCTCACCATCATCACCCTCACCCATGAGGGAGGTCAGAACTTCGTCGTCCAGTTTGGCCAGGGCGAGAACATGCAGCTCCTGGTGAACGAGATCGGCAATTACCGGGGCTCCAAGGCGGTCGGCCTGCCGGTTGGCACCTACACCCTCAAGATCGCGACCCGGGGCCGGTGGACGGCCAGGGTCGACCAGTCGGTTCCGACTGAGGCACCCTCTGCTCCGAAAAAGCTCGAGGGGGATGGGGCCGAAGCGTCGGATTTCTTTTTCCTGAGCGCGGGCACCGCCCGGTTCAAGCTGAGCTTCGAGGGCGACGGGCTGTTTGCGCCGTACCTGCTCAAGGCGTCCGACGGATCGGTCGTGACGGTTCTGGCGAACGAGTTCGGCCGGTTCACCGGCGACAAGGCGGTGGAGATTGCCGAAGACGGTATCTACCTGGTGGACGTCACCGGCTCCGGGAGATGGTCGATAGACGTGGCCCAGTAGCGCAGGACGTTTATAGATCTACCGGTAATGCTTGATCCGGAGCGCGGAGCCGGTTAAAGTAATGGCGAACATATGTTCGCTTTGCTGGATGTGGGAGCAATGGGCGTCCGGAGGTGAAATCTCCGTGCGTCTCCTTCGGGCGCTCCTCCCGCCTCCGGTCCCTTCGTGGAACGTTCAGATCCCCGGAGATCGTCGGTTGACTCAAGGAACCGGTGATTGGTCCAGTCCGATCCTGCACGCCGACCTGGACGCTTTCTACGCCTCGGTCGAAGTGCTCATGAATCCCGAACTTCGGGGCCTGCCGGTGGTGGTAGCCGGGACCTCCGGAAGGGGCGTCGTGGTCTCGGCCTCCTATGAGGCCCGCCGCTACGGCGTCCACTCGGCCATGCCAACCGTCCGGGCTCGACGATTGTGTCCCAACGGCGTCTTCATTTCCCCGAACTTCGGGGCCTACCTGGCGAGCTCCAGGCAGGTCAAGGCCGTCTTCGACTCGTTCAGCGTGGCGGTGGAGCCGGTGTCGTTGGACGAGGCCTTCCTCGACATCGGCCGGGCTCGCCGGCTTTGGGCAGATCCCGCGACCGCCGGCGAGGCCCTGAAGGATCGGGTCCTGCGGGCCACCGGCCTGGTGGTATCCGTTGGCGTGGCGCCGAACAAGTTCCTTGCCAAACTCGCCTCCCGTCTGGCAAAACCCAACGGGGTCCTGGTGGTGCGGGCCTGGGCGGTCGACGAGTTCCTGGCTCCGCTTTCGGCGGGTCTGCTGTGGGGGGTGGGGGAACATACCGCGGCAGTCCTGAAACGCCTGGGCCTGCAGACCATCGGCGACGTAGCAGCCTGCCCGTCCTCGTTGCTGGAGCGGGCCCTAGGTTCGCACGGTGCCGCCCTGTCCGAGCTGGCCCGGGGACGGGACGAGCGGGCGGTGGTTCCCGACCGGCCTGCGAAATCGGTGGGCGCCGAGGAGACGTTCCCCGAAGAACTGGTCGAGAGCGTCCAGATTTCGGGAGCGCTCCTCAAGCTATGCGACCGGATAGCCTCCCGTCTTCGGGGCCAGGGGATCAGCGGCAAGACGATCGGGGTGAAGGTGCGGCTGCCGACCTTCGAGACCTACTGCCGGTCCCGCTCCCTGAAGTCCGAGGTCGACTGTGCCACTGCAATCTACTCGGTGGCACGAGAGCAACTGGAGAGGTTTCTGGAGGACAAACCCCCGAGCCGCAGAAAGATCCGGCTGCTCGGGGTCTCGGTTAATAACCTGTCGCAGTGGCCGGCATCGGACCAGATGGCATACGACCATCAGCCGGAGTGGGGGGCGGCGGAGCTGGCGCTTGACCGGGTGAGAATGCGGTTCGGGCAAGATGCTTTGGGGTTTGGGGCCCTTCTAGAGGATGGTTAGCTGCTATTGACCTATAATCTCTCCCTGGGGGTTGCAGGCCTCAACAAAGGGTTTTCAGCCTGAAAGGGAACGCCGGGATGCCTCTATCCGACCGAGAGCAACAGATACTCCAAGAGATCGAAGATCAGCTGTATGAGCAGGATCCGGAGTTTGCGCGGGGAGTCTCGTCATCCACCCTGCAAAGCCACCTGCTCCGCAACGTTCGTCGGGGGATTGGTGCCTTTCTTGCCGGTTTCGCCATCCTTGTGGTCTTTTTCATCCGGACCGAGCTGGTAATCGGCATAGCCGCCTTCCTGCTGATGCTCGCCGGGGCGGTCTACACCTACGACAACGTTCGAAAAATCGGAACCGAACAGTTGCGCGTGCTGCGGGAGCAGGCTCCCCTCTCGGACTTCGTTTCCCGAGTGCGAACCCGCCTTCGCGAGATGGGCAATCGGGAAGGGTCCTAAAAGCCCTGCTCAGAATTTAACCCTTAAGCTCTGGTTGAGACTTGTGACGAGGGTTAACCAGAGCGGGAAAGTATTTCGAGTTCCGACGAAAAACCGCCTTCCGGCGTATTGCGCTCAGTCGCGGCGATTAGGTAGAACTGCAAGACCGTCACAGCACTTATCCATTCAAACTGAGCGAATTCATTTTCCGGAAGGGGCCACCATTGGAGGGGTTCAGTGTTCTTCAGGCATGTCGATTTACGGGGTGTACCAGCCATCAACTCCGTTACTGGGATCAGATCGGACTGGTGCGACCAAGCGTTCAATCGACCGGTGGCCGCCCCGGAGTACGCAGGCTGTATTCGTTTCGGGATCTGGTTGCTCTCAAGGTGGTCAAGGCCCTGCTGGACGGAGGGATGTCCCTCCAACGGGTTCGCCGGGCATACGAGTACCTGAGAAAAAAAGCCGGGCTCGAAGAGCACCTCTCGGAGGTGAAGCTGATCACAGATGGTCAGAGCATCTTTCGGGTTGCCAAGGACGATGGCGAGATCCTCGACGCTCTTCGTCAAGGCCAGATGTCGTTCTTCGTCGCAATTGACCAGATCACCCGCAACCTCGATGAAGGAGTCGCCGAATTCCTGCGCGACCGCGAGGAGTTCGTCGAGACTCTGAAGCTGGCGGGCGAGAGTCTTCAGCAGGAGCGGGCCCGCTCAAGCCGATAGGCCCCCCGGCCTGCGTCGAATGACCGGCATGGACCCTTCCGGATTCGCAGGTCACCGCCACGGCGCCGGATGTTGGCGGCGCCGTTTGTCTTGTACGGCTCCTGCCGCCTAAACTCGAAGCTAGGACGCCTCCCCCGTCCAATCGAGCTCTGACATCGCGCTTTCGGGAACGGTGCCGGGACCCTCGAGGTAGCTGTTTATGAATGCTTGGATTTCAATCCAGCTTTGGACATAGACGCGCAGGAGGCAGGTCATGTGGCCACGGAAGTCCGGCGGAGACGCTTCTTCTGCAGGCGACTCACGCCAGACCCGGGACAAAGGCTTGCGTTTCGCGCTCGGGGGCGGGGGACGCGATGACGATTATCTTGCCTGACAAAAGCTGGTTCGGCAAGTCCTCGGGCGCCCGGGAGATGTGGTGGTAACGGCTCGCCCGAGCCTCGATCTACGGTCTCCCGCAGGCGGGGACTGGCCGGCCGGGGCCGATTCGCAGCCGTACTCGTTCCTTCTCTTCGGCCGCTTCCAGGCTCGCCGGACGCGGGCGGACTGGCCCCAGCTCGACGGCCGGAAACTGCAGGAGATTTTGTCCTACCTGCTCTTGTTCCGGCAGCGCCCGCATCAGCGCGAGGTGCTGGCCGGCACTTTGTGGGCGTCCAGCTCCCGGCCCAGGTCACGCAAAAACCTGCGACAGAGCCTGTGGCAACTGCAGGGCGGGCGGCAGGAGGCAGCACATTCTCCGAGCACCCCGCTTCTTCTCGTCGGGAAGGAGTGGGTGCAGGTGAACCAGTCCGGCATCTGGTTGGACGTGGGCGAGCTGGAAACGGCCTACGAAGCCGTCCGAAGCACGCCGGGCGAAAGACTTTCCGCGGGTGAGGCTGAGACGGTTTCCAGGGCGGTCGACCTTTACCGGGGCGACCTGCTGGAGGATTGGCGGGAGGAATGGTGCATCTTCGAAAGAGAGCGGCTTCGGGCGGTCAACCTGGTGATGCTCGAGAAGCTCCTCGGGTATTGCGAGGTGGCGGGGAGGTTTGAGGAGGGTCTCGGCTACGGCGAGCGGATTCTGCGCCACGACCGGGCCCACGAACGGGCTCACTGGCGAATGATGCGCCTAAGCTACCTGGCGGGCGACCGTACGGGAGCGCTCCGCCAGTTCGAGAAGTGCCGGGCCGCCCTGGCGGAGGAGCTGGGCGTGGCGCCGGGCCGGCTGACCCGCACGCTGCACGAGCAGATATGCGCCGACTCGGGTGAGGTTTTGGTCTCCACGGGTCCGGGATCGCCGGCATCTACAGCATAGCGAGCCACCTCCGCCGTGAGGGTTGATTGTTTCGGGAAACCACCCTCGCCGCGCCTACCACCGTGCCGCGTTTTCGGTCTTATACTTTGACCAGCATCGGCCCGTTGCTTAGAGATCAAACGACCTCCGGTGCCGGGCATAGACAAGCCGTCAAGGGAGATGGGGCTTGGGGAGAGCGCTGGTTCTAAACGCCTCTTACCAGCCGCTTTGTGTGGTATCGGCAAGGCGGGCGGTTGTCCTTGTGCTGAAGTCCAAGGCCGTGATCGAGCAACCCGCCGACGAGGGGACCTTCCATTCGGAAAAGATGGCGCTACCGGTGCCCTCGGTGGTTCGTCTTGTGTACTTCGTAAAGGTGCCCTACCGGGCCCGCGCCTCGCTGAACCGCCGGGCGGTGTTTGTGCGGGACGAGTACCAGTGCCAGTACTGCGGATCGGCCGCCGAGAACGTGGACCACATCCAGCCCCGCTCCAAGGGCGGGACCCACACCTGGGACAACGTCGTGGCATCGTGCCGGCCCTGCAACGCCCGAAAGG
>DATLGP010000311.1:0-7322 GCA_035540395.1 Actinomycetota bacterium | reverse complement strand
GGCCGGTTCTGCATACCGCGACCGGCCGTCGCGGTGTAAGCTTTAGAGCACGAAGACGGGTCTTCCCCAATCGTGTACCGCTTCGCTCAACCTTTAAGGACTGGTCCCGAGAGGCCAGGAAGGAGAGCTCTAAACTGAGTTGTCACCACGCCGCCGCTCCCAGGCCCAGGGGCGGCTTTCTTTTTTGAGCCCCCAGCCTCTGCCTTCGGGCGTTCCCAACCTTCCAGCCGGCGGCGCCGACGAGACCGGGCGGGCCTGGGTGGTGCTTGATGAACTCGATGTGAAGCGCTCCCTGGTCCGCATAGCCCACGAGATCGTGGAGAGCAACCGGGGTTCCGGTGAGCTGGTGCTGGTCGGTATCCACACCCGGGGCGTTCCGCTCGCCGAGCGGATCGGCCAGCGCATCGAGGAGATCGAAAAGACCGCACCGCCGGTCGGCGCGCTCGATGTTTCCTTCTACCGCGACGACGTCGGCATCCGCAGCCCCGAGCACATCTCGACCACCGATTTTCCCTTCGACGTGAACGACAAGACCGTGGTGCTGGTGGACGACGTCCTGTACACCGGCCGCACGGTCAGAGCAGCCATCGACGCACTCGTTGACTTCGGCAGGCCCCGCCTGGTTCGCCTGGCGGTTCTGGTCGACCGGGGACACCGGGAACTTCCCATACGGGCCGATTTCATCGGCAAGAACATCCCGACCTCCAAGGCGCAGGAGGTCCGGGTCCACGTGATGGAGACCGACGGGGTCGACTCAGTTGTGGTCTTCGACCCCCGGGTACTGGGGGAGGCTACAGAAAGCTCATGATGATCAAGCACCTGCTGTCGATCGACCAGCTGAGCACCGACCAGATCGACCTCGTTTTGAAGACGGCCGACTCGTTCGGCGAGGTTGGCACCCGCACGATCAAAAAGGTTCCCGCCCTGCGAGGCCGGACCGTCTGCAACCTGTTCTTCGAGCCGTCCACCCGCACCCGGCTGTCGTTCGAGCTGGCGGCCAAGCGGTTGTCGGCGGACGTCATCACCTTCACCGCCGACTCGCAGACGTCGGTCAGCAAGGGGGAGTCGTTCAAGGACACCGCCCTGACCCTGCAGGCGATGGGGCTGGACGCCATCGTCGTGCGCCACACCTCCGGAGGCGCTCCCAAAAGGCTGTCGCAGTGGGTGGACGCCTCGGTGCTGAACGCCGGCGACGGGTCCAACGAGCATCCCACGCAGGCGCTGCTTGATCTGTATACGATCCGCCAGCGGTTCGGCGGTATCGAGGGGCTGCGGATCGGCATCGTCGGGGACATCGCTCATTCGAGGGTCGCCCGCTCGAACATCAAGGCGATGACCAAGATGGGCGCCCAGGTGACGGCTATTGGACCGCCGACCCTGTTGCCGGTGACCGCCGGAAGCTGGGGGATCGACATCACCAGCGACCTGGACGCGGTGCTTCCCAAGCTGGACATCGTCTACCTGCTGCGGGTGCAAAAGGAGCGTCAGGTGGAGCAGTTCTTTCCGAGCGCTCGCGAGTACTCGTTGTTTTGGGGACTGGACCGACGCCGCGTGGAGCTGATGAAGCCGGAGGCCCTGATCATGCACCCCGGACCGATCAACCGGGGGGTCGAGATCGCCGGTGACCTGCCCGAGCTCGAACGCTTCATCGTGGCGGACCAGGTCACCAACGGCATTGCCGTCCGGGCCTCGTTGATGTTTCTGATGCTCGGCGGGTCACAAGAGGCCCCCGCCTCGGCCGGGGCCGACTGAATGGCCGGGATCTTGTTCAAAGGAGGACGGCTGATCGACCCGGCATCGGGGGTAGATTCCACCTCGGATGTCCTGGTCGACAACGGCAGGGTCGTGGATGCCGGTTCCCGGTTGTCTGCGAACGGCGCCGAGGTCATCGACATCACCGGAGCCGTGATCTGCCCCGGGTTCGTCGACCTGCACGTGCACCTGCGCGAACCGGGCCGGGAGGACGAAGAGACGGTGGCCACGGGTTCTGCCGCTGCAGCCCGTGGGGGATTCACCGCGGTGGGGGCCATGCCCAACACCGACCCGGTCTGCGACAACGCTGCGGTCGCCGACAAGGTGGCGGCTGCCGCCCGCCGTGCCGGTCTGTGCGAAGTGATTCCGGCGGGAGCGCTCACCAGGGGACTGGAGGGTCGCTACATCACGCCGGTCGGTGAGATGGTCAACTGCTCCGCAGGCGTGCGGATGTTCACCGACGACGGCAAGGGGGTCCAGGATTCGCGCATCCTGCGCCGGGCGATGGAGTACATCAAAGGTTTCGATGCCATCTGCGCCGAGCACTGTGACGACGCTGCTCTGTCGGAGGGCGGGCAGATGCACGAGGGGTACTACTCGGACCTGCTCGGCCTGAGGGGGATGCCGGCTGCGGCCGAGGATATCGCCCTTGCCCGCGACCTGGTTCTCGCCCGGCTGACCGGTGTGCGCTACCACGCACTTCACGTGTCCACCAAAGGGTCGGTGGAGCTGATCCGGCAGGCCAAGGCGCAGGGCGTACGGGTCACCGCAGAGGTCACCCCGCACCACCTGATCCTGACCGACGCCGAGCTACAGTCGTTCGACCCGGTCAACAAGGTGAACCCACCGCTTCGCTCCAGCGCCGACGTGGAGGCCTGCCGGGTGGGTCTGGCAGACGGTACCCTGGATGCAGTCGCCACCGACCACGCTCCCCACTCTCCCGAGGAGAAGGAGTCGGAGTTCGAGCTGGCGCCGCCCGGGATGATCGGTCTGGAGACGGCGCTGGCGCTGATGATTGCCGAGATCGTCGACGGCGGTGTGTTGGAGCTGCCCGAGCTGGTGAGGAGGCTGACCGCCCTGCCGGCGGGGATCCTCCGGCTGAACGGCCAGGGAGGTCCGGTAACCGAGGGCTCGGCTGCCAACCTGACCGTGTTCGACCCGGCGGCGGAGTGGACGGTGGATCCGGCAGCTTTTGCGTCGAAGAGCCGCAACACCCCGTTCAAGGGCCGCAAGGTGAAGGGAAAGATTCTGTACACGATGTTCGGCGGCAACCTGGTGGTGCGCAACGGAGCGATTGCTCCCGAGTACGAAGCAGTCCTGGCGGCGGGCACCACGATGGGCGGAGGTGCTCAATGAGCCAACCACGCCCCGCTCTACTGGCGATGGAAGATGGCGCCGCCTTCTTCGGCGAGGTGTTGGGAGCCGGCGGGGATGCCGCGGGCGAGGTGGTGTTCAACACCGGCATGACCGGTTACCAGGAAGTGTTGACCGACCCCTCCTACGAGGGCCAGATAGTCGTCATGACCTACCCCCACATCGGCAACTACGGGGTGAACGACCAGGACCCGGAGAGCGACTCCCCCCGGGTCAACGGCTTCGTGATCCGCAACCTGCCGGCGGTCTTCTCCAACTGGCGGGCGTCCGGGGGACTGGACGACTACCTGCGGGAGCACGGCGTGGTCGGCATCACCGAAGTCGACACCCGCCGGCTCACCCGCCACATCAGGGACAAGGGCGCAATGCGCGGGGTGATCTCCACCACGAACCTGGATCCCGATGCTCTGGCCGCCGTTGCGAGGCGTTCCCCGACGATTTCCGAGGGAGACCACATCGGCGCTGTCACCACCCGGCAGCCCCGAGTCTGGGAGGCCGAGGGGCACCCCCGTTTTCGGATCGCGTCGTTCGACTTCGGGATCAAGCACAACATCCTGCGCCGGCTTACAGCTCTCGGATGCGAGGTAACCGTCTACCCGGCCCGCACCACCGCCGCGGACGTCCTGAGCGACAAGCCGGACGGGGTGTTCATCTCCAACGGCCCGGGCGATCCGGAGAACGTCGAATACGGCGTCGAGGCGATCAAGGATCTGCTCGGCAAGGTTCCGGTCTTCGGGATCTGCCTGGGGCACCAGCTGCTGGCGCTGGCGGCCGGTTTCGACACCTACAAGCTGCCGTTTGGGCACCACGGGGCGAACCACCCGGTGGTGCGCATGGCCGACAACCAGATAGAGATCACTACCCAGAATCACGGGTTTGCGGTGGTTGAGTCGGCATTCGGCTACGATCCTGCGGAGGGCAGGCCGCAGTCCGGCCTGGAGGGCGAAACGCCGCGCGGCCGGGCCGAGCTCACGCATCTCAATCTCAACGACAACACGGTTGAGGGCTTCCGGCTGCTCGACGAGCCGGCATTCAGCGTCCAGTACCACCCGGAGGCGGGCCCCGGCCCGCACGACTCGCGGTACCTGTTCGACGAGTTTCTGCGATTGATGGAGAGGGGGTGAAGCATGGGTAGAGGTGACCGTCCCAAAGTGAGGTGGAAGGCAAAGAGGCAGGAAAAGAAGAAGGCCAGAGACAAGGCCAAGTCGGTGGCAAGAGGGCAGGAAAGACGCAAGGCGTAGGAGGAGTTCAGGCAGTGCCCAAGCGTACGGATATCGAATCGATTCTCATCGTGGGTTCGGGCCCGATTGTCATCGGGCAGGCCTGCGAATTCGACTATTCCGGAACCCAGGCCTGCAAGGTGCTGAGGGAGGAGGGGATCAAGGTGATCCTGCTCAACTCCAACCCGGCCACGATCATGACCGACCCGGAGCTCACCGACCGCACCTACATCGAGCCGATCACTATCGAGGTCCTCGAGAAGATCATCGCCAAAGAGCGGCCGACCGCCGTGCTGCCGACCCTGGGCGGGCAGACCGCTCTCAACACCGTGGTCGGCGCCTGGGAGGCGGGGATCTTCGAGGCGTACGGCGTGGAGCTGATCGGCGCCAGCGTCGATTCCATCCGCATGGCGGAGGACCGCAAGCTGTTCTGGGAGGCGATGGACGAGATCGGCATGGACATGCCGCGCTCCAAGCACGCCTACTCGCTGGAGGAGGCCGTTGCGGTAGCCGAGGACATCGGCCTTCCGGTGGTGGTTAGGGCATCCTTCACGCTGGGCGGCGGCGGGTCCGGAATTGCCGAGACCAAGCAGGACCTGGTTCGAATCGCCGCCGAGGGGCTCAAGCTCTCGCGCATCGGCGAGGTCCTGGTGGAGGAGTCCATCCGGGGCTGGAAGGAGTACGAGCTGGAGGTCATGCGTGACCACAAGGACAACTTCGTCGTCGTGTGCTCCATCGAGAACCTTGACCCGATGGGGGTCCACACCGGCGACTCGATCACGGTTGCCCCGGCCCAGACCCTGACCGACCGCGAGTATCAGCAGATGAGGGACTCGGCCAAGGCGATCATGGCCAAGATCGGGGTTTCGACCGGCGGGTCCAACGTCCAGTTCGCGGTCGACCCGGCCACCGGCCGGCAGGTGGTGATCGAGATGAACCCGAGGGTCTCCCGCTCGTCGGCGCTAGCGTCGAAGGCCACCGGTTTCCCGATTGCAAAGATTGCGGCCAAGCTGGCCATCGGGTACACCCTGGATGAGATCCGCAACGACATCACCCTGAAGACCCCGGCATCGTTCGAGCCGACCATCGACTACGTGGTCACGAAAAACCCGCGCTGGAACTTCGAGAAGTTCCCCGGGTCCGACCCCGAGCTCGGCACGATGATGAAGTCGGTGGGCGAGGTGATGGCCATCGGGCGGACTTTCCCCGAATCCCTGCAGAAGGCAATCCGCTCCCTGGAGACCGGCCGGCACGGGCTGGGAGCCGACGGGAGCGACCCCCGTCAGGACCCCAAGGACCTGCTTGAGCAGATTGCCACTCCCACCGAGGACCGGCTGATCTACCTCGAGAAAGCCATCCGCCAGGGCATTTCGCTGGAGGAGATCAACGAGGCCACCGGCATCGATATGTGGTTCTTGGCGGAGATCAACCGGATCGTCGAGATGGGCCGAGAAATCTCCGACGCCTGGAAGCTGGATGCCCCTCTGCTTCGCCGGGCAAAGCGAACCGGCTACTCGGATCGCCAGATTGCCGTGCTGCGTGAGACCGACGAGGCGTCGGTGCGGGCGACCCGCAAGCAGCTCGGCGTGCTGCCGACCTACAAGGTCGTCGACACCTGCGCTGCCGAGTTCGAGGCCTTCACGCCGTACTTCTACTCCACCTACGAGGACGAAGACGAAGGCTTCACCTCGGACAAGCCCCGAATCGTGATTCTCGGGTCCGGCCCCAACCGGATAGGCCAGGGCATCGAGTTCGACTATTGCTGCGTCCACGCCGCCCTCGCCGTCCGAGAAGCCGGCTACGACGCGATCATGATCAACTGCAACCCCGAGACCGTTTCCACCGACTACGACATCTCCACCCGCCTCTACTTCGAGCCGCTTACGTTCGAGGACGTGATGAACGTGATCGACCGGGAGCAGCCGGAGGGGGTGATCGTCGCCCTGGGCGGCCAGACCCCGCTGAAGCTGGCTAACTCGCTGGAGGCGGCCGGTGTCCGGGTGCTGGGGACCTCCCCGGACTCGATCGATGCCGCCGAGGACCGGGGCCGCTTCACCGACCTGCTGGCCGAGCTGGGGATCGCCCAGCCTCCCGGCGGTATTGCCACCTCGAAGAAGGAGGCCCTGCTGGTGGCCGAGCGGGTGGGATACCCGGTACTGGTCCGTCCTTCCTACGTCCTGGGCGGGCGGGCAATGGAGATCGTCTACAGCGACGAGATGCTCGGCGACTACCTGGAGCGGGCGGTGAAGGTATCTCCCGACCACCCAGTGCTGATCGACCGGTTCCTGGAGGGGGCCATCGAGGTGGACGTCGACGCGGTGTCGGACGGGACTGACATCTACATCGGCGGTGTGATGGAGCACATCGAGGAAGCCGGCGCCCACTCCGGCGACTCGGCCTGCGTCCTGCCGCCGTTCTCGATCGGTCCGGGCAAGCTGCGCCGGATGGCCGAAGCAACCGAGAAGCTCTCCCGGGCTCTCAACGTCATCGGTCTCATGAACGTGCAATTCGCGGTGAAGGACGAGGAGGTGTACTGCCTGGAGGTCAACCCCCGGGCGTCCCGGACCGTCCCATTCGTCGGAAAGGTTACCGGCGTGCCGATGGCTCGGGTCGCGGTGCGGGTGATGCTCGGAGAAAAGCTTGCCGCCGTCGACGGCCTTCCGCCCAAGCCGGAGTCCGGTCCCTGGTGGCCGCTGGACCGGTTGCGGCACAGCGGCGTGAAAGAGGCGGTCCTGCCGTTCGCCAGGTTCCCCGGGGTGGACACGATCCTTGGTCCCGAGATGCGCTCCACCGGTGAGGTCATGGGCATCGACTACGACCTGGGGGCCGCCTACGCCAAGTCGCAATCCGGAGCGGGATCGGGACTGCCGGACAAGGGGACCGTGTTCATCTCGGTGGCCGACCGGGACAAGCGAGCCGTGGTCTTTCCGGCCAAGCGCCTGGCCGACCTGGGCTTCCAGCTGGTCGCAACCGAGG
>DATLGP010000310.1:0-5058 GCA_035540395.1 Actinomycetota bacterium | reverse complement strand
CCCGAATAGATTGTTGTCTAAGTGTGTGCCTCTAGCTTAGCGCCCGCGCACTTGCCGTGCGTCACACGCGACAGGCCGGGCCGCCCAAGATCTGGAGTTTGCTGGGCCCCCGGACTAGTGACAAAACATTACGGCGGCCCTAAACAGGCTGGAACGCCGACGCCGTTCAGGATATCAGCGTCTGGAGCCCTTGTTCAGCAAAGTCCGGAAGGTCATCACGGACTTGGCGTTCATCTGGGAGATCCGGGCTTGCGAGACACCCACCACCTGGGAGATCTCGGCCAGGCTCATTCCTTCGTAGTAGTAAAGGGTGATCGCGGTCCGTTCCCGCTGCGGAAGACCGGCAATTGCCTTTACCAAAAAGTCCTTCATCTCCCGGTCTTCCACCGCCGCGAGGGGATCCTCGGCTTTGGTGTCCACCAGCGTGTCTACCAGCGACATACCGCTGTCGCCGCGGTCGCCTACCGACAGCAGCTTGTCGAGCGACACGAACATGACGCTTGAGACGTTGGAGTAGACCGAGCGCAGCTTGCGCACCGTGACGCCCATCTCCTCTGCAACCTCCTCATCCGTGGGTGACCGGCCCAGCCTCTCGTGCAGGGTGCTGAGGACTTCCTCGACCTTACGGGCCTGGGCTCTCACCGACCGGGGTACCCAGTCCAGCGAACGAAGGTCGTCGATAATAGCGCCGCGGATCCGGGCTGCGGCGTAGGACTCGAACTTGAAGCCGCGCTCGGGCTCAAACTTGGCAACCGCCTCCATGAGACCGACGATTCCCGCCGATGCCAGGTCTTCCTGGTCGACGCTGTTGGGAAGGCCGATGGCCACCCGGGCGGCCACGTACTTGACCAGTGGGGCATAGTGGACGATCAGCTCGTCGCGAGCCCTGGGCGATCCGGTGGACTTGAACTCGGCCCATAGCCGGTCAACGGGTCCCAGAGCCGAGAGCTCATCCTCTTGCGAGATCTCATCGTCTGGAAGGCTCTCGTCGTCCCCGAAGTCGATATCTGCGGTCCCCGCTTTACCCGCGCTGGGAGCGGGCGCAGTACCCGAGTTCACCGTAGCAGTCCACTCATTGGCTCTTCGAGTATAGGCCAGCCGGGCGCGGGCGTTACGCCTCTGGGTGCCTGCTTTGCCACACATAGCGTCGACCTGACCACGGAACCGGCTGAACGCCGGCCGCGCCGGCACGACCGGCCACCTCCCTGACCGTCCTGCCGCCAAGGCCGCAACCGCCTGCCCGGGCGTGGGCGGGCGACGATTACCGGGAGCGTCCCGGCTGCACCGCAGTGGCGTAGCGGCCACCGGGGCGCCGGCTCACGAGACTCTGTAGCTCCAGCTTGACCAGGACGGCGGCCGCGGTGGAAACCGGCATTCCAGCCCGCCGGGCAATAAGGTCCAGCAGGAGAGGCTCGGCTTCCAAAACGCCCATGACCCTGGCCTCGTCCGGATGCAGGGACAGCGGCGGGTGCTGCGGATCCGGGCTGCGCAGCATGCCGAGATCCTCGAGGATCTGGTCCGCCGACGCGGCCAGCCGCGCGCCGTCGCGAACGAGCAGGTGGGGGCCCACCGACACCGGCGAATGCACCGCTCCCGGTACGGCAAACACCTCCCGTCCGAACTCCATGGCCAGCCGGGCCGTGATCATCGCGCCGCCGGCCGGGGCAGCCTCCACCAGGACCACGCCCATGGACATCCCGGCAATGATCCGGTTACGCACCGGGAAATGGTGGGGAAGAGGCCTGGTTCCCGGCGGATACTCGGAGATTACGGTCCCGCAACACTCGACCTGCGCGAGAAGGTCCCGGTGTTTCGCCGGATAGCAAACATCCAGCCCGGACCCAAGGACCGCCACCGTACGACCCCCGGCCTCCAAAGCGCCGCGGTGCGCCGCTCCGTCGATCCCTTTTGCGAGACCGCTGACAATGGTGACCCCGCTGAGGGCCAGCTCCTTCGCCAGCCAAAATGCCGCTTCAAGCCCGTAGCGGGTGCCCTTCCTGCTGCCCACCACCGCCAGGGCAGGGGACTGGTCCAGGGCCAGCCCGGACAGCCACAGCTGCTGGGGAGGGTCCGGCACCTCGCCCAGCAGCGCCGGGTACTCGCGGTCACGGCGGCCTATGGTGCGAAAGCTCATGGCGCGGCCCACACGGGCCTGCGGTACTGCAGGGCCTCGGCCAGGTGCTCGTCGGCAATCTCGTTTGAACCCTCCAGGTCGGCTATGGAACGAGCCACCTTGACCAGCCGGTCCACTCCCCTGGCCGAATCGTCGGTTGAGGCGGTGGCGAGGCGCAGGAAACGACGTTGCGCCGCCGGCAGGTCCGCCAGACCGAAGGTGCCGGGCCCGAGTTCGCGCCTCTGGCGCCGGAAGTGCTGGGCGGCGGCCACCCGCTGCCTTATCACGGCGCTGGACTCGGCGGGCTCCAGATCAAACAGCTCGTCCTGGCTCAGCCGCGGTACCTCAACCTGCAGATCGATGCGGTCCAGCAGCGGACCGGACAGCCGGGACCGGTAGGCGTCCAACCGTCCCGGCTGACACAGGCAGGTGCCGGCCGGACCTCCCGCGCCCGGGCACATGCAGGGGTTAGCGGCAGCGACCAGACAAAACGATGCGGGAAACTGCACCCGGGTGGCCTGGCGGACCACCCTGATGGTGCCCTCCTCCAAAGGCTGGCGCAGGGCCTCCAGGACCAGGCGGGAGAACAGCGGCAGCTCATCCAGGAACAGCACGCCGCGATGGGCCAGGGATATCTCGCCCGGGCGGGGAAGCGGGTGACCTCCGCCGATGATCGCAGCCGCCGATGCGTGGTGGTGCGGCGCCCGGAAAGGCCGGTCGACTACCAGCGCCTGCTCCGGCGACAGCATGCCTGCGACCGACCAGACACGGGTTGCCTCGATGGCGTCCTGCTCGGTCAGGGGCGGCAGGATGCCGGGCATGCGCTGAGCCATCATGGTCTTGCCGCAGCCGGGCGGGCCAACCAGCAGCACGTTGTGGCTCCCGGCAGCCGCAATCTCGAGTGCCCTCAGAGCCTGGGCCTGGCCTCTCACGTCCCCCATATCGGGGCCGGCGTACCGGGAGGAGCCGAGCAGCTGGGAAGCCGATACCCGCGAGGGCTGGTTCTGGGGAACCTTCCCCTCGGCCAGGAAATCCAGCGCCTCGGACAGGTGCGCTGCGCCGATCACGCGGATGCCGGTAACCAGCCAAGCCTCGGGCAGGTTCTCGCGGGGAAGGACTATCCCTTCCCAGCCCTGGTCACGAGCCGCGATGGCGGCCGCCAGCGCTCCCCGAATGGGCCTGAGGCTACCGTCCAGCGCAAGCTCGCCCACCAGCCCGTAGCGAGCCAGAGCCGGGAGCTTGATCTCGCCGAACGCCGCCAGGACGCCGACCGCCAGCGGCAGGTCGAACAGCACGCCGTCTTTTCGCAGGTCCCCCGGCGCCAGGCTGGCCGTGACCTTGCGCGAGGGCCACTTCCGGCCGGAATTGATAACCGCAGCCCGGACCCGCCGGGGCGCCTCCTTGACCGCCGCGCTGGGAAGTCCGACCACGTGGAAGTCGGGCAGTCCCCCGCCGATGTCTATCTCGACGTCTACCGGGCGGGCATCCATCCCCACCACCCCCACCGAGCAAACCTTTGCGAACATACCGCGACGCTAGCGGGCGGGTGTGACATTTTCTTGCCGCTTGTTCCGACTACTCCCCGGACGGCGTCCGAACGGTCCAGGCCAGCCCGTCCGCCGACTCGTACAAGAGCCGGTCGGCCGTGATGGCGTAGTAGCGGCCCTCAAACTCGGCCAACGCCTCGACCCCCAGGCGGAGTTCGGTGAACTCGGGGGCCGTGGGGCCGGCGGTCAACACTCCGCCGGCCGTCCCGATGAGATAGCGCTCGGGGTGAGCCGGGTCCATCAGGATCGCCCTGATCGGCGTCCCCAGGATCTTCTGCCATCCCGCTTCCCCCTCCAGACGCCACAGACCCGACGACAGCCCTCCGGCCAGGATCGTCCGATCCCGGCTAGCCCCGTCTTCCCGGATGGCAATCGACAGGATTCCGGTCGGGCCGTCCTCCAGTGAGATGGTGGATACCGGGCCCCGCTCCTGCAGGACTACCAACTGCTCCGGCTGCGCCACGAGTAGGCTTCCGCCGGGGGCCACAGTCAGGGCGGAGGGCCGGCCGAGGTCCGCCGGCACCTGCCGGAACGACACCAGATCCGTGGTGATGCTCAACCCCCGGCTCCCGGCCGCCGCCGCCGTGCCGCCGGAACCGGCGACCAGAGTCTCGCCTTCGAAGCCGGGTACCCGCTCCCAGGTAACCCCGTCCGTGCTGGACAGCACCCCGTCGGAAGTGCCTAAAAGAAAGCCGCCGGGCAGTGCGGCCAGACCCAGAATGGCCGCCCTGCCCGGTACCGAACCCTCCAGACGCCGGCTGCTGACCACGGCGGTCACCACGGAGGCAAGCAGCAGAAAGCCCAACAGCCCGGCAAGGCCCAGCGGCCAGCGCCGCCGGAGCGGCCTAGAAGGCATCAACGAGGTGCCGGCAGGTGACGGGGTGGCCGGCAACCACCGAGACCACGTCGAACCGGCAATCGCGGTACGCCGGGTGCTCTGCCCAAAGGTAGGCCTCTGCCACCTTGCGAACCTTGGACTGCTTGCGGAAGTCCACTGCGAGCGACGGATCGTACAGGTGGTCCCGGCTGCGGCACTTCACCTCGACGAAGACGATGGTAGTGCCGTCCATGGCCACCAGGTCCAGCTCGCCGAGCTTGCAGCGCCAGTTGCGAGCAAGCACTTTCAAACCCTTTCGTTGAAGCAGGCCGGCCGCGCAGTCCTCGCCCACCACCTGGATCACTTGCCGTTCCGTCATGAGCTCGAGAATAGCGGCGCCCGGTGACACTGCTCGGGGCGAAAGGCGTCCGGAAACCGGCGGACGGTGCCCAACCGGCCCGGACCGAAAGTCTTAAAGCTCCTCGAGGTCCCCGATGGTGGGGTGGCGATCCACCGAGCGGGCAAGCTCCTCGATGTTGAGGTCCCGCACGGTGTGGATCTTGACCTCGGCGACAAACCTG
>DATLGP010000309.1:0-2401 GCA_035540395.1 Actinomycetota bacterium | reverse complement strand
CCATCGTCCAGTTGCGCTGGGTGAGGTTGGTCATGAACGGCAGATGCCCCCGGGGAATGAATGCCGGGCTGGCCGGGTCCACCTGTCTCTCCACCCAGAACGGCCACACCCAGTCGGGCCTGATCTGAACCGCTCCCCTGGTCCGGATTGCGCGCAGCACCGTGCGCACTCCGACCGGAACCATCTCGCCGGGAGGGGTTGCCTCCAGACTCTCCCCCAGCCGCTGAAAGGTGGAGAGATGGCGCAGGATGTCCGGCCCCACCCGAAACCTGGCCAGGATCCGGCGCACCACAAACGAGCGCCACCCCCTCATGGATTGGTCACGGCGGCACTAACTCGGGGATTCTCCAAAGGAACGGACATTTGGCTTCGGTTGGTTCTTACCCCACTACGGAAATCGCTCATCAAGCGGACCGAAGGTCAACCGGGATGCGAATTGCCGGACGCTTCTCCCTCTCGCTTGGCGGCGCTCTTATCCCGATGCAGGTAATGGCCCATCAGGCCCAGCAGCACAACCAGGGCAACCGCTCCGATCACCGTTACCCAAAAACCGGCGTCCTCGTACGTCCGCCCCAGCAGGTACCCGATTGCGATCGCCTTGAAGGTTGAGATCACGCCGCCGACGGCATCTATCCACAAGAACCGCCTGGTGGACATGCCGAAGGCGCCGGCGGTAGCCGCCAGCAGGGAGGACGGGAAGATCGCAATCCGTCCCAACATCACCAGCGACGCACCCCGGTTCTGCAGGATCCGGGACAGCACCCGAATGCGCTTGGCCGGCAGTACCCGGGCCAGCGGCCGGGGCAGGTTCCCCTCTTTGATGGCGGGAGCAAACACCTTTCCGGTCCAAAAGAATTGCCACACGCCGAGCAGCGCCAACGGGGTGCCGAGAAGCACCAACAGGCCCAGGTCGACCCAGCCTCGGCGAACCATGAAGCCGCCGATTGCCAGGATCTCCTTGGCGGGACGCAGCACCAACAGCCACTCGAAGTGATGGCGGTAAAGAACCGGAACCAGGGGGACGGCCACCGCCGCCAGCAGGCCTCTGACAACTGCAAGCCAGAGCAGACTTTGCTTGACCCATCCCGGGTAATCCGCCTGTTTCGCCCGCCCCCCGCCCGTGGCATCGCCGGCGAAGGAGGGCTCCTGCTGAGAACGTATCTTCATCGGCAATATCTGCCCCGCTCAGCGGCGCGGGAACCCACCTTCCAACCAGGGCGCTCCGGCGGCAACGGTTAGCCGCCCGGCCCTGAGGGAACAAACAGGCATCTACTGGGGGTGATCCATTGGCCAAAACAACTCCGGATATGCGTCCATCGGGGACGGCGGGACCTTCACCGGGCGCGCCCCGGCGGCCGGAGCCAAAAGAAACCGGCATGACCTCGTCCACCTTCAAGCTGCTTACCGTGCGCGGTATCTCCATCGGGGCACACTGGTCGTGGCTGTTCGTGTTCTTGCTGGTCACCTGGTCCTTGTCGAGCTACCTGTTCCCCCGCGACTACCCCAACCTCGGCGACACCTCCTACCTGGTCATGGGCATCGCGGCCGCGGTGATCTTCTTCGGTTCGATCCTTCTGCATGAGCTTGGCCATGCCTTCCGGGCGCTCAAGGAGGGCATGAAGGTGGGGGACATAACCCTCTGGCTGTTCGGCGGAGTGGCCCGTTTCGAGGGCATGTTCCCCTCGGCCGGCGCCGAGTTCCGCATCGCAATCGCTGGCCCGGTGGTCTCGCTGTTGCTGGCTATCGGCTTCGGCGTGGTGGCGGCGGTGAGCGGCGCTGCCGGCATGCCGGCCGAGGTAGTCGGGGTGGCGACCTACCTGGCCAACATCAACGCGATCGTGCTCGCCTTCAACCTGGTACCCGCACTACCGCTCGACGGAGGCAGGGTCCTGCGTTCCTGGCTCTGGCACCGCCAGCGCAGCTTCAGTGCCGCCACCATATCGGCGGCCAAGGCAGGCAAGGCGTTTGCCCACGTGCTGATGGGCATCGGAATCCTCAGCTTTTTCACCCAGGCTTTTACCGGAGGCCTGTGGTTCGTCTTCCTCGGGTTCTTCCTGTTACAGGCAGCCGAGGCGGAGGCGCAGTTCGTCTTGGTCAGGCAGGCCTTCAGCCGGTACCGGGTGCGAGACCTTATGACCGAGGACCCGGTGGTCGTGCCCGCCAGCCTGAGCGTGGCCGAGTTCCTGGAGCGGACGCTGCAGGGCCGCGGTTACTCCACCTACCCCGTGAGCGATGGCTCGGACCTGCAGGGCCTCGTTTCCGTCCGCAGCGCCGGAGCGGTGAGCGGCTCCGACCGAAACACCACCCGGGTCCGCGACGTGATGGTCCCCGCCCAGTCGGTGCCGGTGCTCGACCCGGATCTACCCATGATGGAGGCGCTCTTCGCACTTAGGGCAGGAAT
>DATLGP010000308.1:0-1699 GCA_035540395.1 Actinomycetota bacterium | reverse complement strand
GACGTATCCAACGTAGGCGTGGCCGAAGAAGGGCAGTGAGTGGTGCTCGCACAGAGCATAAAAAGAGATGGGCCCCTCGATGATCTGACTGATGGAACAGTCTGGCCCGCCCCGGCACTCGGTCGGGAAGGCGGTGAGCAGCTTGGAGTCGCCCTCGTAGCCCATGGTCGAATCGAAAAGGGCCTTCAGGAAGCGCTCGGGCGTGTTCAGGGTCCCCGGGGTGTCCAGATCCATGCCCAGGGAGCCGAATATCTCGGCAACGTACTGCTTGTAGCGTTCCCACTGCTCGACCGAGATCTGCCTCGGGGTGACCTGCTCCCAATGGGAGGTCTCCTCCGGGTCCTCCACCAGCACGGAAGTTACTGCCCGCCCATTACCCGATCGGTCGCGGCTCGAGGGGATGTGATCCTGCGTGGACTTGTCCGTCAATATGCACCTCTTGTTGGTTGACGCTTTCACTGCATGAGGACAGATTAATGCGGGTGGACTCCTTCGTCTGTTCAGCCCACGTCGCGGCGGACAAATCCGAGGAGCCCGATTCCGGTCAGAGCGGAGGCGGCCCCGATGAGAAGCAGGGTCGGCACAAGCGCAAATCCATCGAGGAAGAACACGGGTACGTGCTCGAAGGGGGACAGGTTGAGGACCCACATCGGAAATTGAAGCAGTCCCCCTAGATGGGTGATTACCGCGACTCCGGCCAGGACTGCCCAGGAGGCGGCGGAGGCTCGCGGCCACAGCCCGAACAAAGCAACGGTCAGGCCGGCCATGACCGCCACCGCGGGGAACTGCAACAGCGCCGCCGGAGCGAGGTCCCTCAGTGCCGCACCTGGACCCCCGCTTTGGAGACCGTGAACCAGCCCGGTGAGAAATCCGGCAGCGAACAAAAGGCATGCGACTCCCCCCAGGACGATACCTACGTGACCCAGCAGCCAGCGTCCACGGGAGACCGGGGAGGCCAGCACCGGGTCGAGCCGGCCCGCGAGCTCTTCGGACCGAAGCCTGAGAGCCGCCTGGATGGCATAGGCCGCAGCGAGCAGGGCCACCACCCCCATCACCGCAGCGAAGTAGGCCTGGAGGATGTCCTCCTGGACCCCGCCCATTCGCTCGAAGATCTCGGCCAGTTCGGGACTGTCGTCGAGCATCCCTGAGATTCCTTCGGCGAGCAGGCCGAAGACGGAGCCGAGAACCACGAATGCGCCGAGCCATGCAGCAAAATGCCCCCGGTGAATGCGCCACGCCAGCTTGGCCGGGGTGTCGAGGCCACCGGCGGCATCGGCGGGTCCGAGCCGGGCGGGGATTAGCCCTTCCCCGAGGTCGCGGCGGGATACCAGCGCCGCCGAAAGGGCCACACAGACGGTCACCAGGCCGGCGGGCAGCAGGAAGACCTCCCACCGCTCGTTCGCAAACGGGCGGACCTGCTGCGACCAGCCGATCGGCGACAACCAGGAAAGAATCGCCATTCCCCCCGATCCGGCCGAATCACCGGCAGCCCGTAGCAGGAACGATACGCCCAGCGCGGTGCCGGCCAAGCCGCCGGCGGCACGAGCAGAATGGGTCAGCTGAGCTGCGACCGCGGCGAGCGCGGCGAAGCTCCAACCGGCCGAGGTGAACGCCAGTCCCAGGGCCAGAGACCCGGCGGCCGGCTCGCCCAGCACCGACAGCGCGACCCCTATGGCGATCCCTATTGCCAAGGTGGCCC
>DATLGP010000307.1:0-2233 GCA_035540395.1 Actinomycetota bacterium | reverse complement strand
ATGTCCTTTTCCGAGACCAGGACCTCGCTGAACGACCAGTGGGCCAGTATGCGGGAGAGGATCGCGGCACCGGCGACGATGACGTCTGCCCTCCCCCTGGGCAGCAGCGGGATCCGGGATCGCTCGGCAATGGTCATTCGGGCCAGGTTGCGGTAGAGGGCATCCAGCGATTCTCGCCTCAGGGTGGTCCGGTCAACGAGCTCGGGGACGTAGCGGTCGAGTCCCAGATGAACGGCCGCCAAGGTGGTCACGGTGCCCCCCAGCCCGACGAACACCGCTTCGGAGCCGCCCGCTACCTCACGATCAACCTGCTCCAGCAGATCGTCGATCGCCGCTTCCATCGATAGGATCTCCTCGGTGGCCGGCGGATCCGACGCCAAGTAGCGCTCGGTCAATCGAACCGAACCCATGTCCACCGAGAGCCAGCCGGCAATCTTCGACGAGGGCATTCCCAGCACGAACTCGGTCGACCCGCCCCCTATGTCGCACACCAGGCAGTTGACTGCGGCGAGATCCCCGGTGGCCCCCCAAAAAGAGAGCCGGGCCTCCTGGTCTCCGGTTAGCGCCACCGCCGGGGCGCCGGAAAGCCGGGCGGCTGCCTGAAGAAAGGCGCCGGAGTTGCCGGCATCCCGTACCGCACTGGTGCCGGCCACGGTCAACCGCTCAACCCCGAACTCGCCGCACACCGAGCAGAACTCGGCAATGGCCTCGAGAGTTCGGTTCATGGCCTGCGGGTCGATGACCTTCTCGGAGTCCACGCCTTCGCCCAGCCGGGTGAAGGTGAAGCGCCGGTCCAGCTCCCGGTAGCTGCTCCCCTGGGCCTCGGCGATGAGGAGCCTGGTGGTGTTGGTGCCGACGTCGATAGCCGCCAGTCTCATACGCACGGCCTCTCGGGATCCCGCCAGTCCAGCTCCCGCAGTACCTCGGCCCCGGCCGGGTTGTCATCGCTCACGAGATGGTGGGCGGTATGAGCATGCAGGCACTTTATCCGGTCGGGACCGCCCCCGGGATGGGAGGTGGGACCCAGGGGATCCAGCTCGTCGCGCCGGCCGACGTAGGCCTCGGTTGAGCGCGCCAGCGCGGCGTGGAACTCGGGATCATCGGCCAGGCGCCGGTTGAGGCCGCCCATCCACCCCGACGACTCCAGCCCGCCGATCTGCGAGGAAAGCTTCTTGCAAGTGAGCCAGTACAGCGTGGGGAACGGTGTCCCGTCGTCCAGCCGGGGATGGGTCTGCAGAACCTGCGGCTTGCCGCAGGCGCAGCGGCGAGCCACACTCCACCGGCCGCGGGGCTCGCGACCGAGCTGAGCCTTGACGGACGCGAAGTCCTGCTCTGAAGTGGGGGTCATGGAAGACATCGAGCCGCCCGATTGGGCGGTGGATCGCTTACTGGCGCTTGGAATCCCGCTGCCGTCGGACATCGGCCAGGCGTTCCTGAGACTCACGCATGAACCTCTTCAGCTTGGCTTCGAACTCGGGGTCTCTGCCGGAGCGTGCCCGGGTGGACTGCTCCTCCCAGGAGGGATCGGCCTGCTTGATCGACAGGTCGATCTTCCCATCCTCTTTGATGGCTACGACCTTGACGTTGACTTTGTCGCCTTCCTTGAGATGCTCCTTGATGTCCTTGACGTAATTGCGGTCTACCTCGGAGATGTGAACCAGGCCCGTCTCGCCGGCCCCTATCTGTACGAAGGCTCCGAAGTCCGCCAGACGCGTAACCGTACCTTCGACAATTGCTCCTACTTCTGCCAATCAACCCCCCAAATTTAGAGAACTGGTGAACGAACGCTGACCAACTCTAATCGTACCCTGACCGGCCGTGCCAGCACTACCCAGCATGCGCCGGCAACCAACCCCCGGGAATAGCCGGGGCAGCCGCCGTCTGCGACCGGCGGCCACGGCTGTCTACTCCTTACCCACCAGCTGCTTGATCCACTCCGCGACTCGGACCCGCAGCCCCTCCGGCGGCGGCTGGGCGGCCACCGGCTGAAGTGGAGCAGGAGCCGGAACCACCACGTACGACGACTCGCCGGGGCGGACAACCCCCAGCTGCTCGCGGGCAAGCTTCTCCATGTAGGCCACGTCGCTCAGCCGGTTGAGGCGGCCGGTCAGCTGGGCGTTTCGCTCCTTGAGAGCCGCCACCATGGCCTGTACCTCGGCCACCTCACGCCGCTGCTCGAATGCCTGGCGGGCCGGTGCGACGCCGGTGAGAGCCAAAGCTCCCACGACCAGTC
>DATLGP010000306.1:0-3333 GCA_035540395.1 Actinomycetota bacterium | reverse complement strand
GATCTACACCTGGGCCGGAAGGCCCCAACCCGGTTTTAGAAGCGCCACCGCAGCGGCCATCGTGGTGCTTTTGGTGGTAGTACTGTTGGCGAACACGGTCGCCATCCTGTTGCGCAACAAGTACGAGAAGAGGAGATGAGCGACATGCCGCCCGAGACCAACCTGAAGCCGGTTTCTACATCGTCCACCCCGCGGACCAGGCTGGACATCAAGCGCTCGGAGTCCGATGTGCCCCTGACACCCCCCGAAGATGTCGAGGTTTTCGAGGCAAACGACCTGTCGGTCTATTACGGTGCCTTCCGCGCCGTTCGCAACGTGAACATGACCGTCTGCGAGCGACAGATCACCGCATTCATCGGGCCCTCCGGCTGCGGCAAGACCACCCTTCTTCGCTGTTTCAACCGGATGAACGACCTGGTGGAAACCGCGCGGGTGGAGGGAAAGGTTCTCTACCACGGGGTCGACCTCTACCATCCCGACGTGAACCCGGTGGAGGTCCGCCGCCGGATCGGAATGGTCTTCCAGAAGCCAAACCCGTTCCCCAAGTCCATTTACGACAACATCGCATTCGGCCCCAAGGTCGCCGGCATCAAAGGTGACATGGACGAGATCGTAGAGCGCTCTCTGCGCCGGGCCGCCCTTTGGGACGAGGTGAAGGATCGGCTGAAGACCTCGGCCATGGGCCTGTCGGGTGGTCAGCAGCAACGGCTGTGCATTGCCCGGGCTCTCGCGGTGGACCCCGAGGTGATCCTGATGGACGAGCCCTGTTCCGCCCTCGACCCTATTGCCACCGGCCGCATTGAGGACCTGATGGAGGAGATCAAGAGCGAGTACACGATCATCATCGTGACCCACAACATGCAGCAGGCAGCACGGGTGAGCGACATGTGCGCTTTCTTCACCGCTGAGGTCAACGAAACCTCCGACACCCGAACCGGGATTCTGGTGGAGTACGACCGCACCGAGAAGATGTTCTCGAATCCGTCCGACGAGCGCACAGAGAACTACGTCACGGGCCGGTTTGGCTAACCCCGTGCCCGAGCCAGGTCCTCCGGGCATCCGAGCAGGCTTTGACGCCGAGCTCGACCAGCTGCGGCTCCAGGTGGAGGTGATGGCCGCCAGGGTTGGTGAGGCGCTGAGCCGGATGAGGGTCGTTTTGACCACCCGCAACACCAGGGTGGCAGCGCTGGCCCTGGAAGCCGACGACGAGATCGACGCCATGCTCGTCTCGCTTACCGAGCGGTGCTACGACCTGCTTCGCCGGCAGGCTCCGGTCGCCTCCGACCTGCGCTTCATAGTCTCGGTCCTGAGGCTCCTCGAGGAGCTGGAGCGTATGGGCGACCTGGCCCTAAGGGTGGTCAAGCATGCCCCCGAGCTGCCCGAGAACTCCGAGCTGTCCGACACCCTTGACCAGATGGCCGAACTTGCTCAGGGGCTCTACAAAACGGCGGCGGGGGCATGGGCCAGCCAGAGCCTGGAGCTCGCCGGCACGCTGGTTCATCGCAACCAGGCTATGGACGGCCATTACACCCGGCTGTTGGAACAGATCCTCCGGCTGGAGGGTGCGGGCTCTACCCAGGTTGCAGTCAGCGCGGTCCTGATAGGCAAGGCGCTCGATCGGATCGCAGATCACAGCGTGATTGTCGGCGAGCGGCTGCAATACATGCTCACGGCGGACCCCGCTTACCTCGCGTCGGAGGTACGGTAGTAGTAGGAAAAGTTTAGACGGAGTTTCTCGTTGCACTGCAATGGGAAACCCGTGACCAGATTTGCATCATGGCAGTCCGGGCCAGGAAGCGGCTCGCCTGCTAGACGAGGGGATGAACCATGAGCGCGATACCCGAGTTGAGCCCTCACATCAGGCGCAGGCTGGACGACGAACTGAGAGACCTGAAGCTCAAGATACGTTCCATGGGCGCGGCCTCCCAGAACATGTTCGAGAGTGCGCTGCATTCGGTTGAAAGCAACTCCGGCTTTGGGGAGGTGATCGCCGCCGACGATGAGGTGGACGGCTACTACATGGATATCGAGCGCCAGATCCTCGATGTGCTGGCCCTCCAGTCCCCGATGGCCTCGGATCTGCGATTCCTGACCGCGCTGCTGCATGTGAGCCTGCACCTCGAACGGGTGGCGGACATGTCGGTGAATATTGCAAAAATCGGCGCATGTGTTTCGCACCTGCCACGCAACGAGCCGGTGATGACCACGATCATGGAGATGGGTGGCATTGCGCTCAGGATGATAGAAGCATCGATGGATGCCTTTGCGAACCGGGATCTCGACCTGTGCCTTCGCCTGCCCGAGATGGACGACCCGGTGGACCGACTGAATCGCGGCATCATCCAGGAGATCCTCCCGATGTGCAACGACATGCGGCTGCTCGAGTGGGGAATGCAGATTCATGTGATCTCCCGCCAGATCGAGCGGGTGGCGGACCACGCGGTGGACATCGCCGAGCAGACGGCCTTCCTCATTACGGGTGAGTTCAGGGAATTCACCGACGCGTCCCATCCGGACAACGTGGACCTGTAACCCGCGCAACAGCTCGAAAATCGGTAGGCGTTCTCCGGCCGGGCGTCTATCGAGTGTCTACGCGATTTGCGTAACTACAACCCTGTAGCTTAGAGTGCCCACTCAATCCCAGAACGCGGTCGCGATCAAGCGCGCAATCCTTAAGCCAATAGCTTGGTTTCGGCTGCCTCCGGGATGTGCCCCGAGCAAAGGAGTAACGCATGTTGAGCAAGAAGAGCCATGCGTAAGTGGATTTGCGCAGGAGTCATCGGAGGACTCCTTGAGTTCGGAATCATCTACCAGGTGGCGTTTTCCGAAGTTGACGCCCCACCCCAGGACGTTGTCGCAGCCCCCGACAACAACATCCAAAAGAGCACGCGCAGCACCCGCAGGGCCCACAGGGCACCCGACGGGTTGACCGGCGGAGCAGCAGAAGACCCGGCAGCACCGGCCGTGGCCACTGACGCAGCAAGCTCAGCAGCTAAAAAGACGTTGGTGATCCCCGCAACATCCGGCAGCCAGCCGGCAGGCGGTTCCCCCGCGGAGGAGGCGAGCACGAAGGCCAGCAAGGACGATCTACTGGCGTCCGTGTTGTCGGCCGCTTCTTCGGTGGTGGCGACGGTGGCCGCTCTGCCGCTGAACGCGGATCCGGTAGCCGCCGGTGCGCCCGCCTCAGTGGAGGGCCTGGACCAGCCGGCCGAGATCGTGCCGCTTCCACAGCTTCCACCGCCTCCTGCACCGGTAACGCGGTCCGATCTGGCGAAGATGCCGGTGGAGGACATGATCCGCCAGGTCTTTGGTCCGCACGGAGAGAAAGCGGTC
>DATLGP010000305.1:0-4520 GCA_035540395.1 Actinomycetota bacterium | reverse complement strand
GCGGGCCGGCGGCCGCGGCGTGGCCCGGGCGACGACGGTGGCCGAGGCTACCTTGCGCAAGATGGCCCAGGGGGGCATCTACGACCAGATCGGCGGGGGATTTCACCACCTGTCGGTTGACCGCACCTGGCGGGTTCCCAGGTTCGAGAAGCTGCTCGTGGACAACGCTCTGCTCGCCCGCTGCTATACCCACGCCTGGCAACTGCTGAAGGACGATACCTTCAGCCGGATCGCGCTCGAGACGCTCGAGTACCTGCTCCGGGACCTGGCCGACCCGGCGGGAGCGTTCTTCGCCGGGGAGTTCGCCGGCGAGGAAAGTGAGGGAGATTTCTACACCTGGCCATTCCAGGAGTTCAATTCGGTGGCGCCCGACGCAGCGCAGGCCTACGGGGTCGGCCCCAAGGGGAACTTCCGGGGGCGCAGCGTCCTCAGCCTGGTGGGCGACGAGGTGCCGGGGGCGGCCCGTGCCGCCCTGCTCCGCAGACGGGCGGATCGCCCCCGTCCCGCCCGGGACGAGAAGATCCTTACTTCCTGGAACGGCCTGACGATTGCGGCCCTGGCCGAGACTGGAGCGGCGCTGGACCGTCCGGATCTCGTGGAGGCGGCCCGGCGGGCGGCGTCTACTGTTCTTCTTCGAAACCGCCACCGCTCCACCGGCAGGCTGTGGCATTCCCACCCGAACGAGGCCAACGCCGTGCCGGGCATGCTGGAGGACTACGTGATGCTCGCCGAGGGCCTCTACACGCTGTGGGAGACCACCTTCGAGCCGGAGTGGATCACCACCTGCGAGGAGATCGTCCGCACGATGCTGGAAGAGTTCTGGGACCCGGCGGGCGGACTGTTCACCACCTCCGCCAACCACGACTCCCGCCTGGGCCGGCGAAAGGACCCCCGCGACGGCATCGCTCCATCGGCGGCCGCGGTGGCTTCGGTGCTGCTGGGCAAACTCTCGGTTCTGACCGGAAACCAGGATTACGCTCGCCGGGCGGCCGGAATAGTCGACGACGCTCTGGGATACCTGCAGGACCGCCACCTCGACGTGGCCGCCATGTTGAGCGCGGTCGACGCCCAGTTGGCGCAGAAGATCGAGATAGTGGTTCTGGGCTCCACCTCGGACCGGCGGACCCGCGAGCTGCGCAAACAGATCTGGGTGCGATACCTGCCCAACAAGGTGTGCGCCGGCGCCCCGCCCCTCATTCCGTTCCCCATGCTCGAGGGCAAAGAACCGGTAGGCGGCGCCCCCACCGCCCACGTGTCGCGGGGCGGCACCCGAAAGCCCCCGGTCCTGGAGCCGGAGGATTTCGAGCAGGCACTCAAGTTCTGGAGCAGCCCGTCCGACAGGCAGGTCGGCCGGGTCACCGCCCTCATCGGTAACGCGCTCCAGCGCCGGCACTTCTTCGATAACCTGCAGAACCCGGCATGGATAGAGCCGCTTCGGGAGGCCGGGCTGTTCGAGGTGCCGCCGGAGCCCATCTACGATTTTGCCGAAGGCACGGTCGGGTCGCCGCCCTGGCCGCAGTCCAAGTACCTGGCCCGAATGGCGGCGTTCAACCCGGAGACGGTCCAGCAGGTGGCGCTGAACGTGCCGGACGCCGAGAACGTCCAGGTCCACGAGGATCTGGCCGACGTGGCGCTGGCCCTTCCGCCCGAGCTGGCGGTCCGGTTCGTCCCGAAGGTCCGTGAGTGGCTGCGCTCGCCCTATCTGCTGCACCTTCCCGAGAAGCTGGGCGAACTTATGGTGAGGCTGGCGCAGGGTGGGCAGACCGCTGCCGCCGTCGACCTGGCCGAGGCGCTTTTCGAGCTGCGCCCGGGCGACCCCTCGGCAGCCAAGCAGCCGGTATGGCTGGCGCCCGAGCCGCGGGGCCGGTTCGGCCGCTTCACCTACGAGACCCTGGTCGTCGAACAACTCCCCCTGCTTGCCGACAAAGCGCCGCTGCCCACGTTGGAGCTGGCGGCGAACCTGCTGTCGACGGCAATCGAGCTGTCGTTCGCCCCGGGCGACCAGGACCCGCCGAACGATTACTCCCATCTGTGGCGGCCCGCCGTCCACGAGCACGAGCAGAACGTCGACAAGACCCTCAGGGACCCGCTGGTCAATGCGTTGGTGGACATAGCAGAGCGAATTGCCCGGGACCAGCCCTCGCTGGTGACCGAGCTGGTTCAACGGCTCGAGCGCCGGGAGTGGCACATCTTCCGCCGGGTTGCCCTCCACCTGTTGAGGGTGTGGCCGGAGGTTGCCCCCGAGGCGATCTCCCGGCGGCTCACCGACCGCCACCTGTTCGGCGACCCGCATTTCCATCATGAGTACCTGCTGCTGGCCCGCGACCACTTCGAGGAGCTCGCGCCGGAGGACCAGGCCGTGATTCTCGGATGGGTCGACGACGGGCCGGACCTGCAGATGTGGGGATCCGACCCGCGCACCCTAGCGATAGAAGAACCCGGTGAAGCCGGCGAATACCGGGACCGGTGGCGCCTGGACCGCCTGGCCATGCTGCACGAGTCCCTGCCGCCGGCCCATCTGCAGAAATACGAGCAGCTGATCGAGCGCTTTGGACCTCCCGAGCATCCGGACTTCGTCGTCCACCTCCCGGCGGCCCGGACCGACCCAACCACCCCCAAGCAGGCCGACGAGCTGCGGGAGCCTGAAATCGAAGAGCTGGTGCGCTACCTGGCCTCGTGGAGGCCCACCCCGGGCCTGGGCAACCCGACCACCGAAGGCCTGGCAAGAAAGCTGGCGGCGGTGGTGGCCACGGAGCCGGCCAGGTTCGCCGACGCAGCAGCACTGTTCAAAGAGCTCGACCCCACGTACGTGTGGGCAATCCTTCAGGGCCTCCGGGAATCGGCCGAGGGATTTGAGTTCGAATGGAAGCCGGTGCTCGACCTTGCCGCCTGGGTGGCGGGCGCCGGGACCGGGGGCCAGGCGGACCGCTGGCGTCCGGCTCGTCTGGAGGTGAGCCGGCTGCTGTCACGCGGCTTCGGCCAGGGACCGGCTCAGATTCCATTCCGCTTCCGCAAGGCGGCGTGGCAGGCGATCCGGCCCCTCACCGACGATCCGGACCCCGACGCCACCCGCCTGCCGGCCGGAGGACTGGCCGACAGCGCGGCCGCCCAGTCGATAACCACGGTGCGGGGAGAGGCCATGCATGCGGTGGTCCGGTACGCCCTGTGGGTCCGCCGGGAGATCGAGACCAGTCCGGACGTCAAAGAGCGGCTCTCCCGCGGCCTGGACGAGATGCCAGAGGTGCGGGAGGTGCTCGAGGCTCACATGGATCCGGTGATCGACCCGTCACCAGCCGTTCGGTCGGTCTACGGCAGGTGGTTCTCGTTTCTGCTGATGCTCGACAACCACTGGGCGACCGAAAAGGTGGGAACGATCTTTCCCCGGGATCCTTCCCTCGAACACCTGCGTGACGCCGCCTGGGAGGCGCACGTCAGCTTCTCGTCCCCCTACGACCACCTGCTGAGCGTCATCGAGGAGGAGTACCGTCGCGGTGTCGAGCTGGTCGGCCGCTTCAACAGCCGTCCGGACAACGCGGTGGCGCCGGAGAACCGCCTTGCCGAGCACCTCATGGTTTTCTACCTGCGGGGCCGGATCGCGCTGGACCGGGCCGGCCTGCTCGGCCGGTTCCTGGCCGAAGCCTCCGACGAACTACGCCACCATGCGCTGGCATTTGTCGGCCGCAGCCTGAAAAACCAGCCGGGACGAGTCCCCACCGACTTTGCAATGCGGATCCAGGCCCTGTGGGACCGCCGGATGCAGGCCGCCACCGAGGGGGACAACCCCGCCGGCTTTACCAGGGAACTTTCGGCCTTCGGCTGGTGGTTTGCCTCGGGCAAGCTCGAGACGTCGTGGTCCATCAGGCAGCTGATGAAGGTCCTGGACCTGGGGATCAAGGTTGAGCCGGCCAGCCTGGTGATCACCCGGCTGAAGGAGTTGGAGGAGTCCTATGCGGCCCAAAAGGTCCGCGCCCTGGAGCGGATCCTGGCAATGGAGCAGGACAGCGTGAGCCTCGTCGCATGGACCGAGGATGCCCGGGAGATCCTGAACGAGGCCATCGGCTCCGGTGACGAAGCCGCCCGCACCACCGCACTCAACCTTTTGAGCTTCTTCGACGTCCAGGAGCTAGAAGAACTGGTGCGCTGGGACCAGTAAGCCGCCGCTTTTGGGTGCCCTCCGGGCGGCTTGCCAGAGCCGGGGGGGACTCTGATAGAGTCTTTTCCTGTAATACCACTTACAGCGCGCAAAAATGAGGGGTCTTGACCGCTCGGAGTCGCAGCTATAAGGTCTCGAATAGAGTTAGAATACCCACCGATTTGCAGGAGCCTCGGAGCAGAAATCCCCGGGCTAGAGGCATGCGAGAGGAGAACCATGGGAGCACTGAACTTAGCGTCGCACATACCGGGTGAACCCCACCTGTTCGGGTGGTACCTGGGTTTCGGCATAGCGTTCGCCCTGATCGTGGTGATCGTTATCGAGGTACAGGCCATCCTGATGCTGGCCCGCAAGATCGGTACGCAGG
>DATLGP010000304.1:0-10090 GCA_035540395.1 Actinomycetota bacterium | reverse complement strand
GGTGAGGGCCACCAATACGGTAGTAACAGCTACCATTTAATCCCTTTTGGAAGGCAACTTCGGCATCTCCGGCTACTCCCCGCCCTACCCGGCTCCTGGATCGCCAAACCGGGCCATTGAGCGACACCTTCGTCAGGGCCTCGGTCATCAAGATGGGTGTGCCGTCACTACGCCGTCGAACCTATCCAGCAGAACTAGCGTGAACCACGGCGGCGGTTGTACGAAAACTACCGGGAGCGGCCGGCCGGCGGTGGGAATCGACTCAAGACTTACTCAGAGCCCGTCGAACCTCGGCTGCAATTTGCAGCTCTTCACGAGTGTTGATCACCAGGACAGGCGTCGCTCCACCTTCCTGGGAGATGTCCGCATCCCCCTCGGCCGCCGCGTTGCGCGCCCGGTCCAGCACAATCCCCAGAAACTCCAGGCCGCTACAGCAGAGCTCCCGGACCTGGCCGGATGCTTCGCCCACCCCGCCTGTGAACACCAAAGCATCGATGCCGCCCATCGAGCCGGCCATCGCGGCGATACCGGTCCTGACCCGATGCGCATAGGCGTCCAGCGCCAGCTTCGCCCGGGCGTCGCCGCCGCCGGCCGCGGCCAGGACCTTGCGCATGTCGCCGGAGACACCGGACATGCCCAGCAGCCCGGAATACAGGTCCAGCTGCTCGGTCATGGCCGAGGGGGAAAGTCCCAGCTGCTCCTGCAGCCACTGCAGGGCCCCGGGGTCAACCGATCCGCTTCTGGTCGCCATGATCAGACCCTCCAGCGGGGTGAATCCCATGGTGGTGTTGACCGACCGGCCACCGTGGATCGCGGCCAGCGAGGCCCCCGCTCCCAGATGGCAGATGACCAACCTCAACTCGTGGGGCCCGCGGCTCATCAATTCAAGAGCCCGGCGGGAAGCGTAGGCATAACTCAGTCCGTGAAAGCCGAATCGCCGAACGCCCCACTCCTCGGTCCACTGCCAGGGCAGTCCGTAGACCGACGCTTCCTGCGGCAATGTCGCATGAAACGTCGTGTCGAAGCAGGCCACACCGGGCACGCCGGACCGCAGCCGGCCAAGCGCCCGGATGCCGGCCACCGCCGGCGGGTTGTGGAGAGGGGCCAGGATGCTCAGGTCGTCCAGCGCCTCGACCACCTCCTCGTCGATGAGGACGCTCGACTGGAACCGGCTTCCGCCATGCACCACCCGGTGGCCCGAGGCGGCAAACCCGGGCCAGCTGTCCAAGACACCGGCCATCGCGTCCAGGCCGGCATCACCGGCGGGCAGATCGGCGGACGCGATCACCCGATCCCCCGGGCCGACCATCCTTAGCTTCAGGCTGCTGGACCCGGCGTTTACTACCAGTAGGTTGCTCAGGAGATCCAGGTCCATTCCCGGATCGACGGGTCGTCCTCGCCGTGCTCGAAGGCGTAGGAACGGGCCGACAGCCGGGCATCGGCCATCTTCTGACGGATATGTGAAGCGCGGCCCTGAAGCTTGGGGACCCGGTCGATCACGTCCATCACCAGGTGGTAACGGTCCAGGTCGTTGCGCATGACCAGGTCGAACGGCGTCGTGGTGGTGCCTTCCTCCTTGTAACCCCGAACGTGCAGGTTGGGGTGGTTGGTTCGGCGGTAGGCAAGCCGGTGGATCAGGTAGGGATATCCGTGGAACGCGAAGATGATCGGCCGGTCGGTGGTGAACAGGGCGTCGAACTCCGGGTCGCTCATCCCGTTCGGATGCTGGGAGGACGGCTGAAGCCGCATCAGATCCACAACGTTGACCACCCTCACCTTCAAGTCGGGCAGCAGCTCGCGCAGCAAGCCAACCGCTGCCAAGGTCTCCAGGGTGGGCACGTCCCCGGCACAGGCCATGACCACGTCGGGCAGGTCCCCGCCGTCGTTCGAGGCCCATTCCCAGATCCCAAGACCGCGGGCGCAGTGGGCCACCGCCTCGTCGATGGACAGCCAGTTGGGCTGGGGCTGCTTTCCCGCCACTACTACATTGACGTGGTGGCGGCCGGCCAGGCAGTGGTCCATCACCGACAGCAGGGTGTTGGCGTCGGGCGGCAGGTAGATCCTGATGATCTCCGCCTTCTTGTTCGCAACGTGGTCGATGAAGCCGGGGTCCTGGTGGGAGAACCCGTTGTGATCCTGGCGCCACACGTGCGAGCTCAACAGGTAGGTGAGGCTGGGAAGAGGCCTGCGCCAGGGAACCTCGCTGGTCACCTTCAGCCACTTGGCGTGCTGGTTGAACATCGAGTCGATAATGTGGATGAAGGCCTCGTAGCAGTTGAAAATGCCGTGGCGTCCGGTCAGCAGGTAGCCCTCCAGCCAACCCTGGCACAGGTGCTCACTCAGCACCTCCATGACCCGGCCGTCGGGGGCCAGGTACTCGTCGTCGGGAGTCGTGGCGTCCAGCCACGTCTTACCGGTCACCTCGTACAAAGCGCTGAGCCGGTTGGAGGCGGTCTCGTCGGGACCGAAGACCCGGAAGTTGCGAGCATCCAGGTTCAGCTTCATCACGTCGCGCAGGTACTCGCCGAGCACCTTGGTCGGTTGGTCAAGGGTGCTGCCCGGCTGGTTCACCGTAACGCCGTGAGTCCGAAAGTCGGGAAGCGCTAGGTCTGCCCGGGAACCGATGTTGGTGTGGTGGTTGGCGCTGATCCTGCGGGGACCCGGCGGGATGGCCGCCCGGATCTGCTCAACCGGCCGGCCGGCGGGGTCGAACAGCTCTTCGGGACGGTAGCTGCGCAGCCAGCTTTCGAGGGCGGCGAGCTCCTCGGGGTTGGAGCGAACCTTGGCCAGGGGAACCTGGTGGGATCGGTGACTACCCTCGACCTTGTGTCCTGCGGCCTCCTTCGGGCCGGTCCAGCCCTTCGGAGAGCCCATAACTATCATCGGCCAGGTCGGGCGCCGAACGCTGCCGTCGGTTCGGGCCGCGCGCTGGATCGCCCGGATGTCGTCGAACGCCCGGGTAAGGGCTCCGGCCATCTGGCGGTGCATGTCTTCGGGTTCGTCGCCCTCCACAAAGTAGGGCCGGTGCCCGTAGCCCTCCAGCAGCCGGCCCAGCTCCTCGCGCGGCATCCGAGCAAACATCGTGGGGTTGGCGATCTTGTAGCCGTTCAGGTGCAGGATCGGCAGGACCGCCCCGTCATGCACCGGGTTCAGAAACTTGTTCGAGTGCCAGCTGGCCGCCAGGGGCCCGGTTTCCGCCTCTCCGTCGCCCACCACGCAAGCCACCAGCAGATCCGGATTGTCGAACGCTGCGCCGTAGGCGTGGAGGAGCGCGTATCCCAGCTCCCCGCCCTCGTGAATCGAGCCGGGGATCTCGGCGGTTACATGGGAGCCGATGCCCCCCGGAAACGAGAACTGGCGGAACAGCCTCTGCAACCCCAGCTCGTTGTACGGGACCTGAAGGTAGGTCTCGGAATAGGTTCCCTCCAACCATGCGTTGGCAACCGCCGCCGGTCCTCCGTGGCCGGGCCCGACCACCCACATGCACTCCAGGTCACGCTCCCGAACCATCCGGTTCATGTGGGCGTAGATGAAATTCAATCCGGGGGTGGTGCCCCAATGCCCCAGAAGGCGGGGTTTCACATGCTCGACCCGCAGCGGCTCGTGCAGCAGCGGGTTGTCCAGCAGGTAGATCTGGCCGACGGACAGGTAGTTGGCGGCCCTCCACCAAAGATCGAGCTCCTGCAGTTCCTTGCTCTTTAGGTCAAGCGCCAGCTCGTCGGTAGCTGCAGCGTCGGGACGTGTCATGCCGAACCCCTTTCTGCCCCACGGGTTTCGGCGAGGCCAGTGTCGGATCTAGCGTCTGCGGTGCAATTCAGGGACGTGGTTGCCTGCGTCTGCGTACCAGCTTATCGGCCTCCATGGCAAACAGGATCGTGGTGGCTACCGCAACGACGCGTACCCAGGCGGCAGGATCGATCGGTGCCACCCTCAGGATGAACTGGGTGGGCGGAAGATAAAGGGCGGCAACGTGGACGGCCAGCGCCGCCAGGGTTGCGACGAGCAGGAACGGATTGGAGAACGGACTAATCCCCAGAATCGACGTCGACTCGGAACGGGAGTTGCCCGCGTGGAAGGCCATATACACCACCATCGTGGTCAGCGCCACGGTCCGGGCCTGGGTCAAAGAGCCCGAGCGGTCCAACTCCCACCGGAACAAGAACAGCGTCCCTGCGGCCATGACCAGGCCGGCTAATGCGACCCTGCTCCACAGCACCCGGTTCAGGATGCCCTCGCGGCGGGGCCTCGGCGGCCGTCGCAGCGTGTGTTTCTCCCCGGGTTCAAAGGCGAGTGCCACATCTTGAAGACCGTTGGTCACCAGGTTCAGCCACAGCAGCTGAGCCGGCACCATTATCAGCGGCCACCCGGCCCAGACGCCGGCCAGAATCGCCGTGATGGTGGCCGCTCCGGTCGACACCAGAAAAAACGTGACCTTGCGGACATTGTCGAAGGTGACCCGGCCCTCCTCCACAGCCGCCACGATGCTCACGAAATTGTCGTCGGTCAGCACCATGTCCGCAGCTTCCCGGGCGACGTCGGTCCCACCCCTTCCCATAGCCACCCCGATGTCGGCGGCCTTTAGTGCCGGGCCGTCGTTTACCCCGTCGCCGGTGATCGCCACGACATTGCCCAGCCGTTGAAATGCCCGCACGATGGCTAGCTTTTGATGGGGAGAGGCCCGAGCGTAGACCGAGACTTGGGCGACGCGCTCGCCCAGCTGTTCCTCGGACAGCTCATCCATGTCCGATCCGGTCAGGACCGCGGGCCGGGATTTGCCGATGCCCAGCTGTTCGGCCACGGCCCCCGCGGTGACGGCATGGTCCCCGGTGATCATCACCACCCGGATACCGGCCTGCTGGCAGGCGGAGACGGCTTCGCGGACCCCCTCCCGAGGCGGATCCATCATGCCCTGCAGGCCCAAAAAGACCATCTCCTGCGGCTCGGCAACCCGGTCCGGGCCATCGACCGGGCGGTCCAGGGGCCGGAAGGCAAAGCCCAGGACCCGCAGCCCGTCCTCCGCCATCTGGTTGGAAGCTTCCCGGATGGCGTTTTGGTCGACGGCCACTTCGTCGCCTTCCACCAGCATCCGGCTGCACATGCCGACTATTCGTTCGGGCGCGCCTTTGGCGAAGTAGGTGTGGGTGCCGTCCCGGGAACGAACCGTTGCCGAGTACCGGCGCTCCGGCTCGAACGGTATCTCGGCAACCAGCGGATGCTCCTGACGTGCTTCAGATGGGTCGATGCCGGCCGCAGTTGCCGCGAACAGCAGTGCGGCTTCGGTCGGGTCTCCGGTGACATCGAGGCCTTGATCGGTTTGGTGAACCTGCGCTTCGTTGGTGAGCGCTCCGGTGAGCAGAATGAGCTGCAGCGCAGAGCCGGCCTCGGCCGTGGCCGGGCGGCCTTGCAGCGACACCCCCTTGCCGTCTGCGATATCGAAGGTCTGGCCCCCGGCCCAGATCCGCTGAACCGTCATGCGATTCTCGGTCAGGGTGCCGGTCTTGTCGGAACCGATGACCGTGGTGCTTCCCAGGGTCTCCACCGCGGGTAGGCGCCGGATGACGGCGTTGCGCCGAGCCATTCGGCGGACACCCAAAGCCAGTGTGATGGTGAAAACTGCGGGCAGACCCTCGGGAATTGCCGCCACCGCCAGCGCAACTGCCGTCAGGAACATCTCCGACGGACTCCCGCCGAGCGCAATCCCCGAGGCAAAGGCCACGACCGATGCGACACCTACCACCGCACCCACTACCTTGGCGAAGTGCCCCATCCTTTCCTGGAGGGGAGTCCGGCGAACCGCTTCCGAGCGAATCAGCCCGGCGATGCCCCCCAATTCGGTAGACGAGCCGGTCGCCACAACAATCCCCCGGGCTCGACCGGTCGCGGCAGCCGTCCCCGTGTATGCCATGTTCGTGCGGTCGGCCAGCGAGGCGGCTTCCTCCACCGGCGCTACCGCCTTGGTGGGCGGTACCGATTCCCCGGTCAGCAAAGACTCGTCGACCTGAAGGCCGTTGACGAAGACAAGCCGAAGGTCGGCCGGCACCCGGTCGCCGGATTCCAGCAGGACAAGGTCGCCCGGAACCAGTTCCCGGCTGTCGACCAGGAGCTCCCTTCCTTCTCGAACTACGTTCGCCTGGGGCACCACCAGTTGCATCAGCGCGCGTACCGCACCTTCCGCCTTGTGCTCCTGCGTATAACCGATTACGGCGTTCAAAACGAGCACCAGCCCGATCACCCCGGCGTCTACGTACTCCTCGAGCAACAGGGTGACCGCCGCTGCAGCGACGAGAATGTAAATGAGCGGACTGCGGAACTGACGGAACAAGAGCACCAGCGGGGAGGTGGGAGCTTGCTCCTCCAGCTTGTTGGCGCCGAAGCGCTCCAGCCTCTCGGTTACCTCAGCCGGGGACAGGCCGCCGGGTTCGGTGCCGAGCCTGTCCTCAACCTCGGAGACCTCCAGGGCGTGCCAGGGAACGTTGTCGTCCCAGTCAAGCGGCGGCCGAGAGCGCGGCTCGTTCATGCTTCGGCCAACAGGGGGATCATTCCCCCAGCGGGTTCCCGGATGGGCCGCCCGGTTCCCGCAGAACCCCGCGGCGCAGGTACAAAAACCAGTAGAAGGCCGACACCAAAAGTCCCCCTCCCAGTATGTTGCCGGCAGTGACTGCCGCCAGATTGCCCAACGCCGGTTCCCACGCGATCGGCTGGAAGTTGAGGCCGGCAGCCCGAGCCGCCTCCAGGACCTGCGGCTCGCCGCCCACGAGCATGCCCATCGACAGGAAGTACATGGTGCCCACGGCGTGGTCCACGTTCAGGGCCATCATGGCGACGATCGGCGGAATCACCGCGATCACCCGATCCGTGGTGCTGTGGGCGCTGTAGCTCAGCCAGACCGCGAGACACACCAGCCCGTTGCCCAACAAACCGACAATTACCGCCTGGCCGAAGGACCGGCCGGCTTTCAAATTCGCAATCGAGAGAGCAGTAGCGCCTACGCCCCCGTTGGCCAGCAGGGCCTGTCCGCTGGCGAAGAAGAGGAACGCCGTGGACACCGCCCCGATCAGGTTGCCAATCCACACCAGCAGCCAGTTTCGGAGCAACTGCCGCAGTGTCACCACGTGCGACGCCCAGGCCATCACGACCAGGCTGTTGGAGGTGAAAAGCTGGCCGCCCCCCACAAGGACAAGAATGAACCCCGTCGAAAAGGCGAGACCACCCAGAAAACGCACCATGCCGTAGTGCTGAACCGGCCCGGTCATCGTCGCCGTTGCGAACGCGGCGCCAACCCCGACGAAAGCCCCTGCCAGGATTCCTAGTCCCACGGTGGTGATCGCATCCTGCGTAACCTTGGCCGGTGCGCGATCACGCACCATCCGGGCCATCTCCTCCGGCCGGTAGGCGTCGATGCGAAACGTGGGACCGGCTGTATCGGGTTCCTTATTCATAGACCTCCGGTAGGGAAGACTCGCGGGACCGTCGACGCCGCTTTGCCGCGTTCAAATCCTTACACAGGTTCTCAACCGATCGTGGTTTCGCCGGCGATTGCCCGCTCAAGCCGACATGGATTGAGAAGGTCAGCCTCCGTGGTCATGGGGCTGCGGGATCTCCTGACGTAGAACGATCCGCACGCAGCGATAACACATCGGATGAGGACAGTCTTCCTTCTGGCAGAAAGCGCACAGATCGACGGCGATCCGGCACTGCCGGCAGCTTGCGGTCCCCGCCGGGCGCGGCCCCGTCATGAAGCCTCCTCAGGCTGTGCGTGCTGCTCATGAGCTGCACGGGCCGCGTCGTCGACTCTTAGCAGCCCCACAAGCCGGCCATCAGAAGTCGTGACCGGGCACGACTCGAGATCGTGCTCGAGCATCAAGTTGGCCATCTCCTCGATCGAGACGTAGGGGCGGAACGTGCTCGGCCCGACGAGCATCACATCCTTCACGAAATCGTCCTCTTTCCCGCCGGCAAGCTGCTCCCGTCGGAGTAGACCCAGGACGACTTGCTCCTCGTTCACGACCACGCAGGCATCCGACCGGGCCTGCGATACCCGCTTGCGAAGGTCCCCCAGCCGTTCGTCGGGACGACACGTCGGCACATCCGAGCGCGCCACCGTCCCTGCACGCGGAAGACTCGCACCGGTCCCTTCGGTGGGCAGCCCGGCGGCCATCCAGTCGAGCTTGCCGTGGGTGTAATCGTAGACATCCTCGAAACCGAGGCTCTCGAGCCGCCACGCGGCTCGCGGGCTGAGGTCTCAGGCGGAGTCCCAGCAATAGACGATGATCGGACGGGTCCTGTCCAGAGTCGTCGCGGCTTCCGTCTCGATCCTGGCCAGGGTCAAGTTGATGGCACCGGGCAGGTGGTCCTCGTCGAATTCGCCCGGCGGCAACACCTCCACCAACTGGACCCCCTTTTCCATCAGCTCCCTAACCTCTTGGCGTTGAAGATCTTTCATCCGCTACCGCCTCCCGATGTCCACCAGCCCGGGCCCGCGCTTTTTAGAGCCAGACTTCAATATTGCTCTGTTCACGACACCCAATCCCCCTCCAATGGATACCCCGCGTCCTCCCAGGCAACTATGCCTCCCTCGAACCGGCGCACGTTTTGGAACCCTCGCCTCTCCAGCTCGCGGTACATCATCAAGCTGGCCAGACAAGACGGGTTCGAGCAGTAAACGACTATGTCGTCGTCCGGCTTCAAAACCGCCAGCGCGTCCTCGATCTTGGGGAAGTGCAGTGAGCCCGGGATGTGCTTTGCTCTGAATTCCCACTCACCGAGCGCATTGACCAGCTTGAAGTCGTCGCCCCGATCGAGCCGCTCTCTTAACTCTGGTGCATTGATAAGTCGCATGGGTTCGGTCATCTTCCTCCCAGTTATCAGCTTCGCCTACTGAAGTTCGTGGGCCTTGCGCGCAATCTGCTTCAGGTGCTCCTCGAACCGCGCGTGCTTGCCTGTGGCATAGGTGGAATGGCCCCTGATGGGCGGTCTGGGAGGTTCGCCGGTAGGCCATTCCCAGGGCTCGGGGTCCACCACTATGCACTCGGCAACCGGCCCCGGTGGCGTTAACGTCTGTTCGCTCGGCACCGCACAAAGCGGGCAGGGATCGCCGGGGCCCGCCGGCTCGGAATCCCAGAACGGGAAGGCAAAAACGTCGGTGCGAGCGAACAGGTGGTGCCAGCCGAAGGCTTCCTTACGAACCGCGGCGAAAAATCCAGTCCCGAAGTAGGCGGGATAGTAGCGTTCGTAGAGCACGGCGATGGGGCTCCCGTACACCACCAGGTCGACTCGCCAGAATGGACTGCTGGGCGGGGGCGCCAGGAGGGCTTCCTCCTCGGGCAGCGTTCCGATGGCCGTAGCTACGCAGGCGATGACGCTTCCCTGGCTGTGACCGGCCACAACGACTCGCCTGCCCTGGCGGTGCAAGGTATCGATATGCAGGCGCAACTGGGGAATCACCCGCTCGGCGTAGCAGGGCGGAGCAAACGGCTGGATGGTGCGGGGCCAGAACATCAAGACGTCCCACACCCGCCCGATCTGGCGCCGCCACTGCTCCTTTTGCGCCGCGGCCCGCAGGCCGAGGATCGCCACCAGCGGCAGCATGCCCACCAGCCATAACGAGAAGGTGGACAAAAAGCCCAGAGGCCTGCCGGTATATTCCCCGGGAAACAACCCCGGCAGCCGCATCCGGATTGCGTCTGCAAGGGCCACCCCGACCGGGGCCTGAAGCAGCAGCAGGTACAGGCCGAGCAGGGCCGCCACCAGCGTCGCCCAGAAAAGCTTCTTGTCGGCGCGGGCCAGCTCTCGGGTCATCGCCCAGGCCTGGAACACCTTGTGCAGCCGGTTGCGGTCGTCGAGTTCCCGCAGGGGATGCGGCCCTGCGGAGGCACCGAGGACGTGGTCGCTCACCTCCTGCAGCTGCTCATCGGTGGGCCGGGTCCCCAGACTGCGGACAAAGAACACAGCCGCCAGGAGCAGGCCGGCGATCAGCAGGACCAGTACGTGCGCCGCCGTCTCGTACCACCAGGGAATCGTCACCTGAATCAGCTGCGGCGCCTCCCCCGCCAGCCCCACCCCCGGTACCGAGTTCAGAGCGACGCTGGGG
>DATLGP010000303.1:0-7433 GCA_035540395.1 Actinomycetota bacterium | reverse complement strand
GTCGCCCATGTCGCGCCGCACGCCGCCCAGCCCGCTCAGGTCCCGGCCGACGGAGGGTGCATCCGGGCCGTGGGCCGCCTCGTCGGCCGCCAGGGCCTTCTCGAACAGGTCCCGGGCACCGGCCAGATCCCCCAGGTCCCGCAGCAGGCGGCCCTGGTTGTTCAGGTCCTCGCCGCTCGCATCGGGAACGGGCGGGGGTGCCGAAGCGACTTCCTCGGGCTCCACCGACCCAAAGAGCTGTTCGATCCCGTCGTCGGCAGACCCGCCATTATCGCCCGAGTCCACCGCGAGAAGTTCCTCGTCGGCCGGATCATCCGGTTCGGGGTCCGAAGGCGGGCGGAAGAACAGATCGTCCAGCTCGTCCGACGAACCCGTGCCGGGACCGGCCGCAGGCTCTGGGGCGGAAGGCTCGGCACCCCACGCATCGTCCGGCGCGGACAGGACGTTGAACGGCTGGGTCTTGTCCATGTTGAGCGCAGAGGCCCCCGGATCCTGCCGCTCGACCGGCTCCGGCGGCTCAGTAGGCTCTGCCCGGCCCTGCGGCTCGACCGGCTCGCGCGGCTCCGGCTCTGCCCGGCCCTGCAGCTCGAGCGGCTCGCGCGGCTCCGGCTCTGCCCGGCGCTGCGGCTCGTCGGGCTCTGCCCCCTCCTGCGGCTCGGGGGCTGCGGCCGCCGGCATGCTCAGGGTCTGCGAGGGAAGAGAGGCCAGTACGTTGGCCGCGTGCATGCTCGAAGACGGCTTCCAGGGGCGGGGGGCTGGTTTGTTCCGGACGGCGGAGAGGTCGGAGGGTGTCAAGCCCAGGCTGGCGAGCACCTGCCTTAGGGTGGGGTGCGCCGGCTCGCTGTTTTGAGCGACCAGGGCCGACTCCAGCAGGGAGGGGTCGACGGAGACCTCGCCGAGTTCGGTGAGCACCCGGTAGAGGTTGCCCAGGTCCGCTACCGAGCGGGGGTTGGAGGGACCATACAGGGCCTCGTCGATAGCGATGGCGCGCTTGTAGCATTCCTTGGCGGCTTCGTAGTCGCCCAGGTGCTCCATGACACCGCCGAGGTTGGTGAGGTCGGTGGCCACCTCGGGGTGCTCGACGCCGAGAAGGCCTTCGTGAATGGCCAGCGCCCGCTCGAAGGTGGCCCGAGCCTCGTGCAGCCGCCCCAGTCCCTGAAGGACCAGTCCCAGCTTGTTGAGGTCGGCGGCCACTTGTTCGGAATAGGGGCCGTAGGTGGCCTCGTCTATGGCAAGGCTCTGTTCGAGGGCGTCGATCACCACGGTGTCAAAGTTGCTCATCATGTCGAGTAGAACATGGAATCGACTCCTGCCGCTACCCTGGCAACACTGGTTGCCAGGCGTCACTTGACTTGCCAGAACAGGTTGACATCGCCTATGGAAGAGCTTGAGTCCTATAATCGCGGGAGCAAGTGTGCTCGCGAGCACTAAGTCCGATTCCCCGGGGACGAATGAGTCAGCACACCATCGGTCAGTTGCTGAACGATTCGAGAGAAGCCAGTCGAGCTTCCTTATATCAAGCATCGCAGGATACGAAAATCCGTGTCGACTTTCTCGAAGCAATGGAGAACGACGACTTCGAGTTCGTTTCCGGCGGTCTCTACGTGCGCGGGATGCTTCGGTCGTACGTTCGCTGGCTCGGGTTGCCCGAGGACCGGGTCCTGGCCGAGTTCGACCGGATCTACAACATCAAGTCCGAAACGCCGCTCAGCGAGATGATCAGCAGGCCCACCGACGTCGGCCCCAAGCCCCGCAAGCCGCAGTGGCTCATTGCCGCGGTGTCGGCCGCCGGCCTGTTGCTGGTGTTCTCGCTCGTGGGCCTCATGAACTCACCAACCAACGTGGCGACTCCGCCGGTCAACCCCGAGGCGGAGCGGGAGACACAAACTGCCGCACAGCCCCCGGAATCTCCGGAGATCGTCGCGCAAGCGCCGGAGGAGCCGGAGATGGAGGGCGTGAATCTGGTGGTGACCGTTACCGGCCAGAAGGCGTGGATGGAGGCGCATGCCGACGGCACGGGCCCGCCGGTGTTCACCGGGACTAAGTTCTCCGGCGAGACCCTGACGCTCAACGCCGAGGAAAGCCTGAAGATCGTCATAGGGGATGCCGGGGCGGTCCGGGTCAAGGTCAACGGGCGGGATCTCGGTCCTCCGGGCCAGAACGGAGCGGTGGGCACGTTCACCTTCACTCCCGAGTCCACGAACTTCGTGGGCGGGTAATGACCGAGCTCTCCAAGCCGATGATCGTGGCCGTCGACTACCGGCTGACCCTCAAGGCGTTCATCCAGGCGACACACGCGGCGTGGCGAACCCAAACCATCTTCCAGGCCCTCGCCGCGATGCTGGTCCTGCTAGTCCTCTCGTCGTTGTTCGTGGTGGGGCTGGGAGCCCGGCTCGAAGACCAGGCCCCGGTTCTTTGGTACACGCTGATGGCACTGGCCTTTTACTACCTGTATCCCACCATCGCGTTTGCGAGCAGGCCCAGACACCGCGTGGCTCAGTCCTTCGAGTTCACCAAGGATTCCTTCCGGTACCGCAAGGGTGACACCGAGGAGACGCTGCCCTGGTCGGCGATCAAGTCGGCCGCTGAGACCAGGGGCTTTTACGTGCTGTCCCTGCCGGAGCGGCAAAACGTCGCGGTTCCGAAGTCGGCCTTTGGACCCGGACAGGAACAGCGTTTCCGTCTTCTGGCGGCCCTTCAGGGAGTGCCGATCCACTAACCGGAGGAGGGCCCCTCGCTCGATAGCTGCGAGGCCCGAGGCGGGGTACCCTGCTACGGTTACGCCCCCGACCTCTAATGCGATAGGAACCAAGGGTGAACCCGGCAAATATCGTCACCTGGGCACGAATTGCCCTCATCCCGGTATTCGTCTATCTGATGTACCAGGCCGGCCCTGCCACGAGGATGTCCACAACCCTGTGGGCGGCGGTGGTCGTTTACCTGGTGGCGACCTTCAGCGACTACCTGGACGGCTACCTCGCCCGCAAGCTCGACGTGATCACGCCTATGGGACAGTTCCTGGATCCTCTGGCCGACAAGTTCCTGGTGCTCGCAGCACTGATCTGCATGAATCTTTTCCGGGGATTCCCTATCTGGGCGACCGTGGTGATAGTCGTCCGGGAGGTGGCGATAGTGACACTGCGGTCGGCGGCGATGAAGCGGGGGAACTCAATGCCCGCCGCAGGCCACGCCAAGAACAAGACCGCCCTTCAGCTTGTGATGGTACTGGCCTGGCTTTTCCCGCGAACCGGTGCTCTGGTCCCGGTTCAGAACGTGCTGCTGTACGCGGGGGTGGCAATCACGGTCTACTCCGGCATCCGGTACGGGCTGCTCGGCCGCAAGCTGCTGACCAGGACGGAGGGATCGCCGGCGCGTGAAGGCTGAGGTCGTCACGGTGGGGTCGGAGCTGCTGCTGGGAACCTACCCCAACTCGAATCTGATGCAGATCTGCCGGGAGCTGGAGGGGATCGGCGTGGAGGTGGTGTTTGCCACCACGGTCACGGACGACCAGGACGCCATCGCCGCAACCATTGCCGCGGCGGCCGGCCGCACGAGTGCGGTGATCATCACGGGAGGCCTCGGACCCACCCACGACGACGTCACCCGGGAGGCGCTTGCCGCGGCAACGGGAAGGAAGCTTCGGTACCAGCCGGAGCTGGAAGTGCAGCTGCGGGCGTTTTTCAAGAAGCGGGGCAGGCAGATGAGCGAGCTGAACCTTCGCCAGGCATATTTGCCCGAGGGGGCTCAGGCGATCCCCAACCCGGTTGGGACTGCGCCCGGGATCTCGCTCGAGCACAACGGCGTTCCGGTGTTCGCCATGCCGGGCGTGCCGGTTGAGATGGAAACCATGCTGCGCGGCCACGTGCTTCCGGCCCTTTCCGGCCGACCGAACGCAACGATCTTCACCACCCGGGTCCTGAAAGCGATCGGCAGGGGCGAGTCCGAGCTGGCGGGCATGATCGTCCCGATCATCGAGTCGTGCCGCGAGTCGGGCGGCCCGAACGTCACGATCCTTGCCTCCCGGGGAGAGGTGGCCATCCATCTGCGCGCCGGCGCGGTGGACCGGGAGTCGGCGATGGAGAGGATCGGGCCGGTCGAGGCCCGCCTGCGGCAGACTCTCGGCAGCCTGGTCTACGGGGAGGACGACGACACCCTGCAGTCGGTGGTGGCCGAGCTGGCGAAGCAGAGGAACCTGACCCTGGCCGTGGTCGAGTCGTTCACCGGGGGAGCACTGGCCTCCCGGATCGTTGCAGTCCCCGGGGCTTCGCAGGTTCTCAAGGCCGGATACGTCACCTACGCCATCGAGTCGAAGGTACAGGAGGTGGGCGTGCCCCAGGAGACGCTCGACAGGTACGGAGCGGTGTCCGAGCAGACTGCCCGGGCGATGGCTGAGGGGGCCCGTGACCGCGCCGGTGCGGACATCGGATTGTCCACCACCGGCGAAGCCGGACCCAGCCCCGGGGAGGAGCCGGTGGGTACGATGTTCATAGGACTGGCGTGGGACGGCGGTTCGATAGCCCGCAAGTTTGTCGCCACCGGAAACCGGGAGGACATCCGGGAATGGGGCAGCCGGACGGCCCTGGACACCCTTCGGCGCTGGATGCTGGAGACGAGGGGCTGAGGCTTTTCGTGGCGGTTGATGTGCCGGGGCCGCAAAAGGCTTCGGTCGAGGCGGCGATCGCGCCGCTGAAGGCGGTCGTCCCGGGGGCCCGCTGGACGTCGCCGTCGATATGGCATGTGACGCTGAGGTTCATCGGTGAGATCGCCGCGGACCGGCTGCCGGCGATCAGAGAAGGGGTCGAGCGAGCGCTCTCGGGCGCCGGTCCGTTGGATTCGCACCTGCTGGATATCGGGGCGTTCCCCACGATGAGCCGGGCCCGCGTGCTGTGGGCCAGCATCGATGACCCCCGGAGCACCCTGGCCGGGTGGGCGGAGAGAATCGGGCGGGAGTGCGGCTTAAAGGAGGATCGTCCGCTGCATCCCCATCTGACGCTGGCCCGGCTGAAGGTTCCTGCGGCGATCGGTCCGGTGGTGGACCGGTTTCGTCCGTTCGATCTGGACCGCACTCCCTATCCGATCGACAAGGTGACCCTTTTCCGTAGCTACACCGAGCGATCCGGTCCAAGGTACGAGCCCTTGAAGGTGTGGAGTTTGTCCACAGGCTAGAGGCGAGTCCGGGCTCCTAAGACCTATAATCACAGGTGTGTAGTTCTCTGTTGATAACTTCTTTTCCAAATGCTTGTGTTCGAACAGGCGTTCGATTAGGTTTTATGTCATACCCCCTGGCTAGTCTGCCTTTTGGAGTCACCACAGGGCAAAGGTGAAGGCAAGAACTCCAACAATTGCGGGGACGAAGGAGGACAAGGTTGATTGAGTCGGGACGGGGCAACCCAAACAGCGGTGACAAGGCACGGGCAATAGAGCTGACCCGTTCTCAAATCGAAAAGCAGTTCGGCAAAGGCGCCATCATGAAGCTGGGCGAGCGGGTCAACATCCCCATGGAGGTCATCCCCACCGGCTCGCTGGGACTGGACGTCGCGCTGGGGATCGGCGGGCTCCCCCGGGGCCGGATCGTCGAGATCTACGGCCCGGAGAGCAGCGGAAAGACCAGCCTTTGCCTGCACGTCATCGCCGAGGCGCAAAAGCTGGGCGGGATAGCGGCCTTCGTCGATGCCGAGCATGCCCTGGACATCGTCTATGCCCGCAACCTGGGCGTGAACGTGGATGAGCTTTTGGTGTCCCAGCCCGACACCGGGGAACAGGCTCTTGAGATCACCGACATGCTGGTTCGCTCCGGTGCCCTCGACGTGATTGTCATCGACTCGGTGGCCGCCCTGGTGCCCAAGGCGGAGATCGAGGGGGAGATGGGGGATTCCCACATCGGTCTGCAGGCACGCCTGATGAGCCAGGCGCTGCGCAAGCTGGCCGGCAATGTCAGCCGCTCCAACACTTTGATCGTCTTCATCAACCAGCTCCGGGAAAAGGTTGGGGTGATGTTCGGGTGCTTTGACTACGGCACCCGGATCACGCTGGCCGACGGCACCCAGGAAAGGATCGGCAAAATCGTCAACCAGAAGCTTCCGGTGGAGGTGTTGTCCTACGACCCGGCCGCCGGGGCCGTGGTGCCGAAGAAGGTTGTCAGTTGGTTCGACAACGGGGTTACCGAGCAGTTTCTGAGCTTCTCGGTTGCCGGTTTCGGAGGCAACGGCCGCAAGCAGTTCTCCTGCACCGACAACCACAAGATTCGCACCCCCGCGGGATGGAAGGAAGCCGGCGAGCTGTCGGTGGGGGACCGGGTTCTCCAGGCGACTCCGCACTACCTGTCCGACTTCCAGTGGGAGGTGATCCTCGGAGGCCTGATGGGCGACGGCGCCCTCTCCCCCTCCAACAAGGGCCACAGTGCCCGGTACCGCTTGGGCCACGCCGCCGAGCAGGCGGAGTACTGCGACTGGAAGGCGAGCCTGCTGGCGAACGTCGGGTCGGCGCGCTCCACCGACGAAAAGGGGTCGGTGTTCCACGAATTCCGGCCGCTTTCCGAGCTGGCCGAGCTGCGCTCGGCGGTCTACGTCGGCGGTAAGGGCAAGAAGGTGCTGAGCCACGACTACCTGAAGAATCTGTCGGCGCTCTCGGTTGCCGTCTGGTACATGGACCGCGGGACCTGTAGTGACGAGGACGGGCACTTTGAGTCGGAGATCGGCGTCGAAACGATGGAGCCGGCTTCCCGGCAGCGGCTGGTCGAGCACCTCGCCGACACCTGGAACCTGCAAGGTGACCTGATCGAGCGGGAAGGCAGGGCCGTGCTCGGATTCTCCCGCTTCGAAACGGACAAGCTGCACGCCCTGGTGGCGCCCTACGTGCACCCCAGCATGCAGTTCAAGCTGATCCCCAGGTTCCGGGGCCGGTTCAACGTAGAGCCGCAGTTTGCGGAGATGCGCTACGCGCTTCTGCCCTTCCCTATCACTTCAATTGGGGTGAAGCCCAAGACCCGGAACATGCACCGCTTCGACATCGAGGTAGAAGGCAGCCACAACTACCTGGCGGACGGAGTGGTGGTCCACAACTCACCCGAGGTGACCTCCGGAGGGCGGGCTCTCAAGTTTTATTCGTCGGTCCGGTTGGACATACGAAAGATAGAGAACCTGAAGAACGGTCAGGAGGTCGTGGGGTCCCGGTGCCGGGTCAAGGTGGTCAAGTCCAAGGTCAGTGCCCCGTTCCGCCAGACCGAGTTCGACATCCAGTACGGCCACGGCATCTCGAAGGAGGGGTCGCTGCTGGACACCGCTCTTGATCTCGGTATCTGTACCAAGTCCGGATCGTGGTACCTGTACGACGGCGACCAGATCGGCCAGGGCCGGGAGAACACCAAGGCCTTCCTCTCCGAGCACACCGACGTGTTCGGCGAGATCGAGTTCAAGGTAAAGGTCCAGATGGGG
>DATLGP010000302.1:0-4411 GCA_035540395.1 Actinomycetota bacterium | reverse complement strand
CCCGCCGCCGTGAACCGGGCGTTGCTCGGGTAGGGGCGGACTGTGAACCCGAGCGGTAAAGGGGCGGAAGACGCTAGCCCCAAGCGCCTCCCGCCCCGACCGCTCTCGTCATCTCAAGCCCGCACCTGGTCCAAAATCCCTCGGAAGGGCGATCAATGTCAGGTTCGGACCCAAGGCCGAGATTTCGAAAAATTTGCCATCGGTTAGCGCTGCGCAGGATATTCCCCGGCCCGAAATACGTAAACATCTGCCGCGGCCGAACCAGAAATTTGAAGTGGGGAAAAGGTGCGTTCTAAGAACGGAAGGACTACGCTGTACGGCATGGGATTACTCGAAGACATCGACTCGGTGATTGCTGAAGTCCGTGAAGCCAAACCGGTTCCGCTGTCGGCGTCCGCGATGATCAACAAGAAGAATCTGTTGACGAAGCTGGAGCGCATTCGCCGTAACGCTCCCGAGGAATTGCACGAGGCACGCTACGTCATGCAGGACCGTGACGGACTGATGACCGGAGCGCAGGCCGAAATCGAGCAACTGCGCGCCCAGGCCTACGCCGAGCGCGACAAGCTCGTTTCCCGGACCGAGATAGTGGCCGCCGCCAGCCGGGAGGCGGACAAGATCATCGAGGAGTCAAAAAAACGAGCCCGCCAGATCCGGGTGGAAGCCGAGGACTACGTCGACGCGAAGCTGGCCGGCTTCGAGGTGGTTCTCCAAAAGACCCTCGGGGCGGTAACCCGGGGAAGGGAGTCTCTTCGGGGCAGGCTCGACGTTGCCGGACAGCATGTGCCCACCGATGCGCCGGGTGAGTTGACCGACCCCGGTATCAGCATCCGAAATACCGGAAGCATCAATCGCGTTTAGGCTAGAACACTAACCATCGCCTCCGGGAGCACCCCGGAGCCCGGCACAAGCGCGCAGACCAGGTGGGTTTGATAACCTAAAGCGCGCTCCTCCAAGGCGGCCATACTCATGCACTGGTTGCAAATCGATGTATCGAATCTGGCCGGTAAGCCTGGATCCACCAGGAAGCTGGCCGCTTCCGGCCCGGTTGAGGGATTTCGCAGCGGGCTGGGATGGGTGGAAGACGGCGACCCCGTCTACATTGACCTTCTGCTGACGAGTACCCGTGACGGTATCGAGGTGAGCGGTGAAGCGCGGTGCCGGCTGCATCTCAGCTGTTCCAGGTGCCTGGTTGAGTACGAGCAGGACTTCCGGGTGAGCCTGGACGAGAAGTTCTACCTCGAGCCCGGTCTGGCGGAAGAGTACGAAGGTTACGAAGTACGGGATCAGGTCATCGACCTGGAGCCGATGTTGCGGGATGTCATCGTCCTCGACATTCCGATTACCCCCGTACATGCTGAGGATTGCAAGGGTCTGTGCCCTGAATGTGGGGCCGATCTGAATGTATCGGACTGCAGGCACGCCGAGCGGGCAGTTGATGCTCGATGGGCCCCGCTGCAGAGCCTGATGGCGTTGCAGTCGGGTGGAGAAGAAGAAGAAGTGGAGAAATAGATGCCCGTACCAAAGCGAAAGAAGTCCCGCTCGACAACCCGCCACCGCAAGTCCCAGTGGAAGCTGATTGCGCCCGGCAAGTCGACCTGTCCCCAGTGCCACGCTCCGAAGGCTTCGCACCGCGTGTGCGGCAAGTGTGGTTACTACGATGGGCGTGAGGTAGTGGAAGTCGACTAGGACCCGCTGAGCGCCTGAGATGGAAGCAACCGAGCAAGCATCTCCGGCCGTCCCGGCCCTGCTGTCACGCCTGGGCATCAAATGCTCTCAGACCCCTCTGCTCGAGGTGGCTCTGGCACATCGCTCATTTGCCTTCGAGCGTCACGGCGCGCCCAACAACGAGCGGCTGGAATTTCTGGGCGACGCGGTTCTTGGGCTGGCGGTCACCGACATGATCTTCCGCTGGTTCCCCGACCTGCCTGAGGGAGACATGGCCAAGCTGCGCTCCAGCACCGTCAACATGGCGGTCCTGGCCGATGCAGCTCGCTCAATCGGCCTGGGCCCCGAACTGTTCCTCGGCAAAGGCGAGGAGCTGTCGGGTGGCCGGGACAAAGACTCGATACTGGCGGACGCCTTCGAAGCGGTGCTGGGCGCTTTGTACCTGGACTGCGGTCTGCCCGAGACCTCCGCGCTCGTGGAGCGGCTGTTCTCCGACCACATCCACGAACAGGTCGATCGGGGGGTTGTCAGGGACTTCAAGACCAACCTCCAGGAGCTTTCGGTCCAGCAGGTGGGCTCGATGCCCGAGTACCGGGTTTCGTCCTCCGGACCCGACCACGACAAGCGGTTCCGGGCGGAGGTGTTTCTGGCCGACGTTTCTATGGGTTCGGGAACGGGCCGATCCAAAAAGCAGGCTGAGCAGGCCGCGGCGAAGGAGGCACTGGTCCGCCTGGCCGAGAAGCACGGACGCGCCCTTGGGGATCGCGGCGGGGATGCCCGAACTACCTGAAGTAGAGGTGATCCGCCGCGATCTGCAGGCGGAGGTGGTGGGCCGCAAGATTGCCCGGGCGCAGGTACGCGATGTACCGAATGCCCTGCGCGTGATCCGCCGGCATGCCTCCGTAGCCGAGTTCGAGGCGCCGTTGGCCGGCATGACGAACTCGCGGCTGGACCGCCGGGGCAAATACCTGCTGTTCGAGCTGGACGATCAGCTGGTGCTGGTGGTGCACCTGGGCATGTCGGGACAGCTGCTGCTGAGCGAGCAAAGCCGGCCGATCGCCCGGCACACCCACGTAGTCGTAGATTTCGCCGGAGGCGGACAGCTGCGCTACGTCGACCCGCGCACGTTCGGCCAGATGTTCGTCACCGAACGAAGCGAGCTGGGGGAGATCCCGGAACTGGCCGGGCTGGGGAGGGACCCCATTGCGCACGACGTGCCGGTTAAGTATCTGTCGGAGGCGTTTCAGCGCCGGAAAACCCGGGTGAAGCCGCTGCTCATGGACCAGGGATTCCTATGCGGCCTGGGCAACATCTACTCCGACGAAGTGCTGTTTCTGTCCGGCATCCGCCACGACCGGGCGACCTCGGCGGTCAGCGATGAAGAGATCCGCCGGCTGCACGAGGCAATTCCGCAGGTCTTGAATGAGTCGATCGAGCATAGGGGCTCGTCGATTGCCGACGAGCAGTACCGGGACCCCTACGGCGCCGTGGGAAGCTACCAGACCCGGCTGCGGGTCTACGGCCGGCAGGCCCAGCCGTGCCTGCGGTGCGGGACCCCAATCGAGCGGGCGCGCTGGAGCAACCGTTCGACGTTCTACTGCCCGCAGTGCCAGAGCTGAGTCTGCCTGCGGGCCGGGGGACGCTCACTCTCACCCCCTGTCGCAGGCGACTTACCGGGGCGGGTCGAGGTGCTCGAGCAGCCAGGCACCTGCGCTCTCGGCAACTGCCTCAAGTGCGCCGGGCTCTTCGAAAAGGTGGGTGGCTTGCGGGATGACCACCAGCCTGGAGGGGGCCGAAAGCCGGGATTGAGCCTGCCGGTTGAGATCCAGTACCACCTCATCGCGGCCCCCGACGATCAGCAGGACCGGCGCCTTCACCCGGCCCAGATGGTCGCCGGCTAAATCCGGCCGTCCGCCGCGAGAAACCACCGCGCCCACGTTGCCGGGGTGCTCGGCCGCCGCGATGAGAGCGCCGGCCGCTCCGGTGCTGGCGCCGAAGTACCCGACGCGCAGACCGGCCAGCTCGGGCCGGGAACCGGTCCAGCCGGCTGCCGAGCTGAGGCGGTGGGCAAGCAGCTCGATGTCGAAACGCAGATGACGGGTACGAACGTCGATACGTTCCTCGTCCTCGGTGAGCAGGTCCACCAGAAGGGTCGCCAGCCTCCGCTGCTGCAGACGGGCGGCCACCATCCGGTTCCGGGGACTGTGGCGGCTGCTCCCGCTCCCGTGGGCGAAGACCACCAGACCGACCGGTTCATCGGGGACCGTCAGGTCGCCCTGGAGTGCGGTCTCCCCGGCAAGCGGAATAGTCACCGCGCGCTCCGCTGGGGTCGCCATACGGTTTACTTACCCAGGGCCGGAGAGCCACCACCGCTGGATGGGAATCTGGCTGGGGTTTTGCTGCGGCCGGCCTGACGGACGGCGGCCGGGACGAAACGAGGTGAAGGATTGTCGACTACCCGCTCGATCGTACTTGATGCCGGAGGCCTCGAGGCGCCGGCCGAGGTGGATGCCCCCGACGCCGGCGAGCGGGAACCGCGGTTTCTTTTGGCCCACGGAGCCGGGGGCGACCGGAATACTGCCGGGCTTAAGGTCCTGGGGGCTGGGCTGGCCGAGGCCGGGTTCGTGGTGGTCCGGCCCGACCTGCCCTACCGGGCGGCCGGCCGGAAGTCTCCCCCGGCGGCCGAGAGGAGTGTCGCCGGCTTCTGGAAGACCGCCGAGTCGGCGCGGGAGCTGCTGGGGGG
>DATLGP010000301.1:0-3612 GCA_035540395.1 Actinomycetota bacterium | reverse complement strand
TTCATGGGGTACAGCATCAACAGCAGCATCGGGTCCACCACCAGTTCGACCCGACGTTCACCCAAGAAGGTCGTTGCAGCAATCCTGACCGGTGCCATGCTCAGCATCGTCGCTCTCGCTCCGGCAGCACACGCTGCTGACACCACCACCACCTTCGAATTGGAGGGCGGCAGCCTGATCATCGACTCTCCCGAGACGGCCAACCTCGGTACCGCCGACACCGGCGATGATTCGCTGGACGGTTCTCTCGGTGAGAACACGGTGACCGATGCACGTGGGGTGACTCTTGGCTGGGTTGCGAACGTAAGCTCCAGCAGCTTCGTCGGTTCTACCGGCACCACGATCCTCGCAAGCCAGGCCGCCTACGCCCCGGGAGACGTCTCTAGCGACGGAATCGTGACGGCAACTGCGGGCGACGGGGGAGCTATGGCCGCACCCCAGCTGGCTGTTACCGCAACGGAGGCCAGTGGTAACAACACCGCTACCTGGACCCCCCAGGTCACGGTAACCCTTCCGGCGGAAGCTCTCGCCGGTGTGTACACCGCTACGATCACCCACTCGGTTGCCTAGCGTTTAGCTGACGAGTCGACTCGTGATAGCCGGGGTCTCGACCCCGGCTATCCACGCGCCCGGTGTGCCTGCTTACTCCTCCCTATCCCCATTGGCCCCCTGGGGTGAACACCCGAAAGCTCCAGAAGCGGCCTTTACGGGGGCCGAAGTGGACGCTCGGAGATCCAGTACCTGGAACCCGACATGCGTGACGCTGCCGCGAACGTCCTCAACGGCAGCTACAGTGGCACAATCACCCATCTTGTTTCGTAGCGAGGCTCATCCCATGCGTTCACTCCTGGCGATCCTGCTCGTCTCCAGCCTGTTGCTTCTGCCTGCCGCCGGCGCGCTGGCCGTAGACTCTGAGACCGGCGTCGGCATCCGGCTGCTGGACGCCCCAACCGACCGTCGGGACGACCCCCGGGCGCGCAGCTACATAGTCGACCACCTCTCGCCGGGTGCCACCATCACCCGCCGGGTTGAGATCTCCAACGGCACCTCCCGACCGGTCACCATTCAGGCTTATGCCGGAGGTGCAGAGCTCGTCGACGGAGCTTTTCAGCCGCTTGCCGAGTCCGAAACCAACGAGTTGGCTACATGGACAACGGTGGACCCGCCCACGCTTGACCTCGCCCCCGGACAGAGGGCCCCCGCGACCGTCGCCATCGCGGTTCCCGGCGACGCCTCGCCCGGTGAGCGCTACGGTGCGGTGTGGGCCGCTCTTTCTTCGGACCCCGCCGCCGGAGGGGTGACCCAGGTGAACCGGGTTGGGATTCGAATTTACCTGTCGGTGGGGCCCGGTGGGGAGCCGGCCAGCGACTTCACGGTGACCAGCCTCACGGCCGCGCGCAACGACGACGGCACGCCGGTGGTGACGGCCCAGGTTAGCAATACCGGCGGCCGCGCCCTGGACCTCGGAGGGGAGCTGAGCCTTACCGACGGACCGGGAGGCCTAAGCGGGGGGCCGTTCTCCGCCGAGCTGGGCACAACGCTGGGTGTCGCCGAAGTTGCCCCCGTGACGATCGTTTTGGACAGGGAACTGCCCAACGGTCCCTGGCAGGCGAACCTGACGCTTCGTTCGGGCATACTGGAGCGTACGGCATCCGCCGAGATCACCTTTCCCGATTCCGGGACCGGCCCGGCGGTACCGGTTGAGCCCGGGAACTCCTGGCTGGCACCGCTCCTAGGGGGCGTCGTCGTCCTCCTGTTGCTCGGAGCGCTCGGGTACAGCGTGTTTCGACGAAGGCGCCGCAGCCTGCCGGTTTAGCCTCCCGCTCAGCCGCCCAACGGGGGTTTGTGTGGATGCACGCGGCGTCGGCTCACCATTTGCGGAGACTGGCGCACCAGATCGGCGTTAAAACTTTCCAACAAGTGCCGATTGACTACTCCTACTGCAACTGCAGGAAAGGCGTGTTGAGCCGGCCCAGGTTGCCGATTCGTCAAAGGAGTATTTCCCATGGAAAGTGCCATTTCGGTGACCACAAGTTCCGCCGGATCCATCCCCTGGAAAAGCTGGAGGGCCTTGGTGGTCCTCTTGACCCTGGTCTCGCTGACCGGGTTGAGTCTTCCCGCCCTCGGCGCCGCACCGCCGGAGAGCCGGCACATCGTGGTCCTGCGGAGCGTGCCAAAGGCCGCAGAGGTCGCTTTGGAGCATGCCTCCCGCCACAGAGTTAAGGCGGAATGGGTCTATGAGAACGCGCTGAAGGGCTATTCCGCCCAACTCGACTCGCACCAGGTCGCCCAGCTTCGCCGTGATCCCCGGGTGGCGTACATCGAGCAGGACGCGGTTGCTACCGTGAGTCTTACCCAGAGCAACCCCACCTGGGGCCTGGACCGTATCGACCAGGCGTCCCTTCCGCTCAATGGCGGCTACAAATACACGAACACCGGCAAAGGGGTAACGATCTACATCCTGGACACCGGCGTTCGGATGAGCCACAAGGAGTTCGGCGGCCGGGCGGTCAGCGGGTACGACTTCGTCGACAAAGACGCGGACGCATCCGACTGCCACGGCCACGGTACCCACGTAGCGGGCACCGCCGGTGGAACCGCCTACGGGGTAGCCAAGGGCGCCACCGTGGTGTCGGTCAGAGTCCTGGACTGCAACGGCTCGGGCTACAACTCGGGCATCATCGCCGGCGTCGACTGGGTGACCGCCCACCACCAGGCCGGGGCTCCCGCGGTGGCCAACATGAGCATGGGGGGACCCGCTTCGTCTGCACTGGACCAGGCAGTCATCAACTCCATTGCCGACGGAGTCTCCTACGCGGTAGCGGCCGGCAACTCCGACGCCAATGCCTGCAACTATTCCCCCGGCCGTGTCTCGGCAGCGTTGACCACCGCCGCCTCGACCTCCAGCGACAAAAAGGCGTCCTTCTCGAATCACGGCACCTGCGTCGACTGGTATGCGCCGGGAGCGGCGATCACGTCTGCTGTCATGACCAGTGACACCTCCACCGGCACCTGGAACGGCACCTCCATGGCAGCGCCTCACAGTGCCGGCGTGGTGGCCCAGTACCTGCAGGGTAACCCCACGGCCAGCCCGGCCGCGGTGGACAAGGCACTTAAATCCATCGCCACCCAAAAGAAGATTAAAGAGGGCTCCAAGCTAAAGCCGCTGCTGCGAACCAGCTACTGAATGCCTCTGCGCCGCCGCCGGCACGTGTAGCTGAGATCGAAGGATCTTTGGCGTACCGAACAATTCCTCTCTTAACGCCTTATGGAAGTACTTGCAAGATCAAAGCGCAAAAAATCCCTACTCGTCCTACCCTTGTATTAGCGATCGAGGAGGATCAAATGGCATTTTCAGACAGAACAAAGAGCGCAATGAACCAACAGCTCATGCGCGAGATCGAGGCGTCCTACGCCTACCTGTCCATGGCGGAGTACTGCCATTCCAAGGGTCTGACGGGGTTCGGCAAGTGGCTTGAATCCCAGTCCCAGGAGGAGTGGGAGCACGCAATGAAGTTCCGCCACTTTATCCAGGACCGCGGCGAGGCTGTCCAGTTCGACGCAATCCGGGAACCCATGAGCGGCTTCGACTCGGTGCTGGACGTATTCGAG
>DATLGP010000300.1:0-2194 GCA_035540395.1 Actinomycetota bacterium | reverse complement strand
CCCACCACGGCAGAGTCGTAGCGGGCGGCCAGGTAGTACCGGTCGGCTCGCCGCACGATCTCCTGCAAGAACAGTGCCGAGCTCCAAGGACGCGGATAGACCTGGGCCTCGATCTTCATCACCTGTCGGACGTGCCGGCGGCGCATGGTGACCAGCTCCACCTTGGAGATGTCTATCTGGGGGTCGGGGGTTGCCAGCGCCATCCCTACTGGCCCGCTACCTTCCGGTCCCAGTTGATCTCGGCGTCCGACCGGCGCATGTAGAACGGCTCCAGGTCGAACAGCCGGTCGTAGTCCTCCCGGAACAGGCGGGGAAGAGCCAGCTCCACCAGGGAGGCGGCCCGCGGAAACGCGTTGGCCATCGAACCGAACTCCACCTTGCGGCCCTCCTCCAGCGTGTCGCGGTAAAGCAGCGCGCCGTTTCCGATCAAAAGGAAGTCACCCTTGGTTCCCTCGATCTCCGCAAGCAACCGGGATGGCGAGCCCACCACGTAGCCGCTCTCCCTCGTTATGCCCCCGGGGACCTGGCGGTAAAACGCAAAGAACACCTCCTTGCGCTTGGCGTCGACCACCGGGCAGATCAGCCGGTTGGAGTACCGAACGTCGAACGCCAGCAGGTCCAGCGAGGACGCCCCGATGATCGGCACCGACAGCGCCTGGGCCAGGGTCTTGGCGGTCGCCACCCCCACCCGCAGCCCGGTGAACAGCCCCGGGCCGAGCCCGACGGCAACCGCCGACAGATTGCGGTAGCTGAGGTTGACCTCCTTCATCAGGAACTCAACCGCCGGAAGGATGAACGACCCGTGGCTCACCCCCCGGGTCACCAGGCAGGAGCCGATGATGCCCTGCTCGGACCCGATGGCCACCGACGCCGCCTGGGTCGAGCTCTCTATGCCCAGAACCAGCATCAGTTGTTGCTCCCGGATCCACCCGGATTGTCCGGCTGGTAGTCCTCGCCGAGCCGGGCCTTCTTGGACAGCCGGACGTCGCTCAATTCCTGTACCAGCTTTTTGATGGTCTCCATCCGGGTTTCCCAGTGGGTCCCCCGGGCGGTCAGCGTGACGGTGCGGGTATCGGCGCCCCCGTGATTGAGCTCCACCTTCAGATGCTGCTGGGGCAGCAAGGGCTCCACCTTGTCGCCCCACTCCACCGCCACCACGTAGGAGGGGTCCAGGTATTCGTCCAGACCCAGGTCGATAACCTCCTGTACCCTCTCCAGCCGGTAGACGTCCAGGTGCATGAGCGGGAACCGTCCGCCCTGGTACTCCTTCATGAGGATGAAGGTGGGCGAAGTCACCCTCTCGACGATTCCCAAACCCTTGGCCAGGCCCTGGACAAAGGTGGTCTTGCCCGCGCCGAGATCCCCGGCCAGCACGAGGACGTCACCGGGGACCAGCAGGGGCGCAATCCCCTCCGACAGCAGCTTGGTCTCCTCCGGCGAGCGCGTGGTGATCACCAGCTCGTGGTTGGGTTTGCGGGGTGCGGCCACCTCAGGACGTCGTCAAAAGAGCGAGCCTTGCTCTACCAGTGGCCCTGCGTCGGGGGCAGGGGCGACGGGGCCTGCCGCCGCGGGCGCCGGAGCAGGAGCGGGGACCGGCCTCGCTGTGGCAAGCTCGCGCTTGACCAGGTCGAAGTCGGACCGGATGAGGGCATACTGCGGCGAGCCCACTCCCCCCGAGTGCAAGGCAGCCGCCGGGTGCAGCGTTGGGATCACCTTGGCGCCGAAGGTCCGAAAGATCTGACCCCGGACCCGGGTGATCGAAAGCTGCCTCTCCAGCAGGAAGCGGGTGGCGAAGTTACCCAGGGTCACGATGACCGTAGGCTTGATGAACTCGATCTGCGCCCGGAGGTAGGGGGTGCAGCTGGCGATCTCGTCCGGCTCGGGGTTTCGGTTGGCCGGTGGCCGGCACTTGATCACGTTGCAGATCACGCACCCGCTGCGGTCCAGGCCGATGTACTCCAGCAGGCCGTCCAGCAGTTTGCCGGCAGCCCCGACGAAGGGTTTGCCCAGCCGGTCCTCGTGGAACCCGGGCGCTTCACCGACGAACATCAGGTCGGATTCGGGGTTCCCGTCCATCCAGACCACCTGGGTCCGGCTCCCCGACAACCGGCACCGGGTACAGCCGGAGGCCTCGGCCTTAGCATGCTCGAGCGTCTGCCAAACCACGGATACCCCCCAACGAACCGGCATCGAT
>DATLGP010000299.1:0-7593 GCA_035540395.1 Actinomycetota bacterium | reverse complement strand
CCCTCCGGGCGCGCACCCGCCGGCGGACCTGTTCCAGCCAGGGGATGAGTGCCTGGTCCGCCACCATCAGGTTCGGCTCCTTGCCCGGAATTTGAATTCTGTCCTGGGCCGGCGAAGCTGGTAGCTGCCTGCTGCCACCAGGACCACGCTGGCCGACACCAGGATCAGGCAGTGCACCACCCATACCGGCGTCGAGGGGTCCCGGACTGGGAACATACCCGGGCCCTGGGCTTCGACCGCTGCCCGCGGGGGCACCGGGTCGGTCACGACCAGTTCGGCCTTCACTTCGGGCGGGAACACCGGGTCGGTCACGATCTCGGCCTTCACTTCGGGCAACACCGGGTCGGTGACGATCTCGGCCATCACGTCGGGGGCGGGCATGATGTCGGCGGTTACCGGATGTTGCGGCGGACCCGAGTCCTGGGCTACCGGGAAGGATGCCGGCGCCATCAACGGCAGGTCGGACGCGGCGCCTGCCGGGTCGGGTGCCGGGAGCGGCCGGGGATCCGGAGGAGGCGGCGTTCCCAGGGGCACCGGGATCGGAGGGCCGATGTCGACCATCCCGCCGCCCGGCATCATCGGCATGTCGTGGATCGGGTGGCTGGCAATCTCCTTGTCGTCCTTGTCCAGCGCGGTCAGGGTGGTGGGACGCTGGTCCCCGGTTGTAGTAACCACAAAGAATGAGATGTCGTCGAATCCCGCATCCTCCGCCTCTTCGGTCAGCGGCTTCACCTCTATCGGCCTCCCTTCCGACAGGTCCACCACCAGTTTGCGGGTGTCCCTGGAAACTGCGCCGAAGATTATCTGGCTCCCGCCGTCCCCCGAGGGGGACTGCGCCAGCAGAATCTGCCCCTTCTCCTGCGGCATGCCGCAGGCCTCCGAGCCGAAGTTGTTTGCCTGAAGCCCCACACAAATCCCCGCCTGCGGCTCGTTCCTAGCCGTCAGCTGCCACGCCACGTCACCCTCCTCGGCGGTGGCGACCACCACCGGCGGCTCGCTGAATCCTCCGATCCCGGGAATGAACGAGGGAATGATCTGGCGTGCCATGGTCAGCGGGCTGGGAATGAAGCCTCCTGCGCTGGGGTCGCCCACCGCGTCGGCCAGCGCGGCAAACGGGTTCAGATATGTGCTGACAGGACGCTCGGTGCCGGTCAAAAAGCCGGACGACCGGGCGATCCTTTCGGCGCCGTAGGTGAGCACGGTGCCGAACAACAGCAGGAAGGTAACGGCGTAGGTGCCGATGGTGGCGTGCAGGGTGCGGCGGGCGATGGACGACAGATAGGTCCCGAGCGCCGCCAGGAATATCGCGAGCGCCGTGACCACCAGCAGGCCCCGGAACGCATGGCCGGGGGTTACGCCGCCCAGAATCAGGGCCACGGTGAACAAAGGCAGCGAGGCAACCAGGAGCAGCAGGAGGAACCCCAGCGAGGCGGCGAGCTTGCCCAGCACAATCGAGGACGGCCGCAGCAACGTGATCTGCAGAAGCTGCAGGGTTCCCCGCTCCCGTTCGCCCGAAATGGCCCCGGTGGAAGCGCCGGGGGCGATGAAGGCGATCAGTCCCAGCAGAAAGATGATCAGGACCTCGAACATCAGCCGCCCGAGCGCGGCGGCGCTCATCGAGTTGCCGATGAAGCCTCCTCCCCCGAACATCTGGGCCCTGAGGGTCAAAAGCCCAAGCCGGTAGCTGAGGTAGAGGACGCCGGCAAGCAGCGCCAGATAGACAACCAGGATCATGGTCGCCCGGGGAGACCGCATGCGCTCCTTGATCTCCCGGGCCAGGACCGGATTCATCACGAAACGCCGGCGCACCGGCGCCGGGTCAGTCACCTGGTTCAACCTCTACCCCCCTCGTGATCTTCAGGAACAGGTCCTCGAGATCGGTCTTGGTTTCGGCAAACTCCGACACCAGGATCCCGGCGCCGATGACCTCGCTCAAGATCCCGGCCGCCTGGTCCTCGCCGCCGGCGAGGACGAAATGGCATTCTGCACCCTCACAGAGGGCTCCCGAGACCGCGTCGCTGCGCTCCAGGATCTCGAGGGCCTGTGCCTGGGCCCCCGGGCTTGCCAGTCTCAACCGGTAGGCCCGGCCCTGCCCGATCTTCGAGAGGATGTCATCGGGAGACCCCTCGGCCAGCAGGCGGCCGGCTTCCAGGACTCCGATGTGCGTGCACATCTGCTGAAGCTCCGGCAGGATGTGGGAAGAGATCACCAGCGTCTTGCCCATCCGCTGCAGCTCGAGCACCAGCTCGCGGAACTCCTGCCGGGCTCTGGGGTCCAGGCCGGAGGCCGGTTCATCGAGGATCAACACCTGGGGGTCGTGGATCAGCGCCCGCGCCAGACCCAGCCGCTGCTTCATCCCCCGGGAAAGCGACTCGACGTACTCGTCCGCCTTGTGGCCGAGGTCCACCAGCTCCAGGAGGTCCGGGACCACGCTGCGCCGCTGGGCCGGCGGTTGCCGGTAGGCCGATGCGAAGAAGTTTAGGTATTCGGTGACCCGGATGTCGTCGTACAGCCCAAAAGCGTCCGGCATGTATCCGAGGACCCTTCGCACCTCGTAAGGCTCGTTCGTGGCATCGAACCCGCACACATGAGCCACCCCGGAGGTCGGCGCCAGCAGGGTCGCCAGAATGGAGAAGGTGGTGGTCTTTCCCGCTCCGTTGGGCCCGATGAGGCCGTAAACCGCGCCGGCCGGAACCTCCAGGTCCATCTCGTCGACTGCCTTGGTGGCCCCGTAAAGTTTGCTCATCGCGGTGATCGTTATCACCGGTTCCACCGGTTCGGGCACCTGCGGTTCCTGGAGTTCGGCTGCCTGTGTGCTCACTTCAGGTTCACCTGGACGTCCAGGCCCCACAGCTCGATGTACGGCTCGTTCTGTGGACTTATCCGCAAATAGGCCTCCCCTGCTTCGGTAAACGACGATCCGGGGAGAACGCGCTCGCCCGGCCCCCGGTTCTCCGCCTCCACCCACTGGCCCAAGCCCCAATCGAAGGTTTCCAGCCGGTGCCCCATTCCCTGAAAGCTACTGTTGAAAGTCGCGTCGGCTACCTGGTTGGACGGCACGCCCGCCGGAAGCCGGTAGGCGAATACCACCTCCCGGAAATCGCCCAGCTGCAGCGCCTGGCCCCGTAGGAAGGCCGACCCGTCTACAGACACAATGTCCACCCTCCCGGCCATCGCGGGGAGCGTTCCGCCGGTGCCGGAGGGAACCGTCACGTTCACGGGAGAAGCGACGATGGCCGGGCCCTTGGGTGTCCGCCGCGAGCCGTTGACGGTCAGCGCGGGAGCAAATTCCTTGGTGAACCCCACCAGCAGGGGTGCTCCGAAGCTGTGCTCGGCACCAAGCATGGAAAATGCGGTGCCGGTGAGAGCCCGGCGGAGCGACTCATCGGTCGGGCCCCCGGGCTGGACCATGAACGGGTCGAACCGGTTCGGCGCGGGTCCCATTCTGGATGCCTCCAGATTGACTTCCTGTGACGCTCCCGGTTCCAGCTCCCCGACCGCCAGGTCGCGCCGGCCCGGGGAGATCAGGACAACGTCCAGCTTCATCTGTGTCCGGTTGGTCACGGTCCCCGCGAAGCCGGAGCCGTCCCAGGTCAGTGCCGAATCCAAATAGCCGGGAGACTCATCCAGGGATCCCTGAGCAATGCCGGCAGAGAACGGGCTCGTCTGAAGGATTGCCTGGGAACCGGTTCCCGTCAGCCGGACCACCTTCCGGCGACGGGCGACCGTCGCGCCCCCGAAACCATCGAAACCACCCATGCCCCAGGGTTCGATTGCGTCGCGGGTCTCGAAGTCGACGCGCTGCCGGCCCCCGCTCCCGGAAGAAACCGTTATCACCCGCTGGCTGGCATGGCCCTCGGCGGTGGCGAACACCACGTTCGCCTGTTCAACAGAGAGGCCGCCGCGGGCTCCTCTGGCAAGTCCGTAGGCGACACCGCTGAACAGCAGAGCCAATACGGGCACGGTAATCCACGCCAGCTCCTTCCGGCCCTTTCTGCGCAGCAGGAGGTAGTTCAACGGACCTGCAATCAGTACGTAGAGAACCAGGAAGCCCACCAGCCACCCCAGCCGTATCGCGCCGCCGGCGTTGGCCGACAGCGCCCCGAGCAGCTCGAAATCCACCGAAGGCGCACCGAACATGTCGCTGAAGCCGCCGGCGCTGGAAGGCGCCGGCGTCAGACCCGCAAGGACCGGGGCCAGGTCGGACGGGCCGGCGTTGGGAACCACTGCGACCAGTCCGAGGCCGGCCGGGCTCGAAACCGCCCCGCCGGCGATCGTCCGCCCGCTGCCGGTGCCGGCCGGCTGCCAGCCTTCGCCGGTCTGGGACCACTCCGACTGCCATCCCTGAGGCAGCCAGTCCAGTGACGACGGGTCCCGGGTGGTCACCACCAGCCGGCCTCCCGACACGGTCCAGTCGAACACTGCCTGCAGGTCCGCCTCAGGCAGCCCGCGGGCCCGGTCGGCATCGAGAATCAGGTAAGAGAGCGGCTGAAGAGCCTTTCCGCCCAAGGAAAGCCACTCCGGGGGCACTACCGCCGGCCGCAGCTCGTGGCCGGTGGGCTCCAGCCTCACCCCGGCGATCCCACCTGGGATCTGCTCATCCAGAATGCCCACGAGCAGCTGTCTGCCGGTGTTGATGAGCTCAACCCGGGCACTGGCCAGGGTTTCGCCGGACTCCACGACCGAGACCTGCAGGCGGGAGGTGGGCAACCCGGCAGCCGGAACCACCAGGTCGAACTGTTTGCGGCCGCCGGCCGGTATCTCCATGGGAACCGCCCGGACCAAAGAGGACCCGTCCGGCGCCAGCGAAAATACCTCCAGGTCCCCCGCTACTGCGCGAGTGGACTCCAAAATGATCGACACCGGAACGCTCTTGCCCGGTAGGTAGCGCTGTTCGTAGCCGGCGTTGACGATGATATTGACCGGGCTCGCCTGGTTCGTCTGCGCCCTGGCAGGCTGGATGGTGCCGGCGAAAGCTAGCAGGAACAACAGAAACGTCCCCGCATATCGAATTCGCCTCAATCGGGTTCCTTCCGCCCACCCGGCAGGTCTGCTTGGCTCAGTTCCCGCCGGGCATTTGCAGCCCGGATACCGGCCCAAATGATAGACGGTCCAAGGAAGCCCCCGGTTCCTCCGCCTCAGAATATTTCCCGGTGGATTTCCTCGGTGCAGGTGCCGTGACGCTCGGGAGGGCTGCCGAGCTAGCGCCCGCCGCCCAAGAGGATCCGTAGCAGCCCTTCCAAGCCGGCGGATGGGTCCCCTCCGCCGGGGGGAGCAGGCGCCGCAGGGTCGGCCGGAACCAGGCACTGGAGTAGCTCGTCCAACTCCAGCTGCTCGTCGGTCATGTGTTGCAGAGACTTGAGGACGTCGTCCTGGGTGCCGGGCGGCGGCGGGACCTGCGAGGCGGACCGGGCCTGCTCGCAGGCATCGGCCGGCAGAGCGGTGGGCGACGGCTGGGACCGGGGAGCGGCTGCGGTGGTGGGCGCCGGCGCCGGCGACGGACCGGCAACCGGGACCTGCAACGGGCCCGGACCCTGAGGAACGGGCGGCTCCGGGGGCCCGGTCACCCGTGAAGAGGGGGCCCCGGGGGCGGGTATCGAGACGCCCACGTGCGAGGCGGCGGCCGAAATCGCGATCTGCATCGGATCGGGCAGATGGCCCGTGGCTGCCATGCCGCCGGTGGCCGCGGTCGCCACCGACGCGGCCAGGATCACCTTGCCAACAACCGACGTAGCGATGAAGCGCTGGGAGAAGCGGTACCAGACGCCGTCGACCCGGCGGCGCACCGGGCTGCGGCGCGTCGGCGCCGCTTGCCTGCCGGCGATGACCATGTCCGCTATCTGGCGATTCTGGGTCTCCATGGGAAACGGTGCAACGTAAGCACGCCGGAGGTCACGAACCAGCGTCGACATCGGATCCGGCGCGCTGGAGGCAACCTGCTCGCGCAGCAGGTGCTCAAAACGAGCGTCGATGGGATCTTGGCGTCTGGTCATATCACGGGGCCTTTGTACTCATAGATGTAATTGCGCTGCGCCTCGGTAGAGATACGGGTCGGGGCCAACTCCTTGCGCAGGGCGGCCAGTCCCCGGTGCTGCAGCGCTTTGACTGCCGTGAGCCGCTTATGCAGAGCAGCAGCCACCTCCTTCAGGCTGAGGCCTCCGAAAATACGCAACAGCAGCACGTCCGCCTGGTCCGGGGTCAACTTGGAGATCGCCCGTCTCAGATGGACCGCGCCGACGTTTCCGAGTGCCTCCATCTCCACGTTCACCGGGCCCGGCTGGGACTCATCGAAGGAGGGGACCGGATCGGTGGGGAAGCGGAGCCGGTGGCGCCGGTCGTCGTTCAGCTTGTTGTGGGCGATCACAAAGACCCAAGAGCGGAACCCGGCGGCGTCGCCCGAAAACCGGGGCAGCGACCTGATCACCTGTAGGAACACTTCTCCGGTAAGGTCCTCGGGTTCGGCGGCCCCCCGGGCCCGCAAGTATCCGGCGACCGAAGGGTGCAACCGGCGGTAGAGGGCGATCCACGCCCACTCGGATCCTGCGATCGCTTCCTGGAGGACGTCGTCGTCGAGTGCCGGGATTCGAAATCGATCGTCGTCCATGGAGTGCTCTGAGATCATCTCGCCGGCGGGTGGAGATTCGGTAGGCCGTACCTGTCGGTTGCGGCTCTAACCGAGTTTCTCCTCAGTCGGTATTCGCAGGTCCTCGGAGGTGGGTTTGGGGGCGGCTTTGCGGGAAGCGTACTCGTCGACGTAGTCCTGGCCGGACTGAGCCATGATTGCAAACATGATCTCGTCGGTCATCGCCCTGAGCGCCAGCCGGGGGTTGTCGGAGTCGGCGTACTTCTCGAAGGTCATCGGCGGCCCGAACTTCACCGTGACCCGTCCGCGAAGCTTGGGAAACTTGCTTCCTTTCGGCATCATCTCGCGGCTCCCGCTCAACCCGATGGGCACCACCGGGCAGTTGGCGCCCAGGGCCAGGCGGGCCACCCCGGTGCGGCCCCGGTAAAGCCGGCCGTCGGGGGAACGGGTGCCCTCGGGGTACACGCCCAGCACCCCGCCGGACTTCAAGAACTCGATACCGGTCTCCAGAGCCGCCAGACTCTTGGCTCGCACGTCACGCTTGATCGGAATCATCCCCAGCGACTTCACCAGCCAGGCGGTTCGCCAGCTGTCCCAGTACTCGGCCTTGGCCAGGAATACCACCCGGCGAGGCACGCAGAGCGGGACGAAAAACGAGTCCCAGAACGAAGTGTGGTTGGCGACCACGATGACCGGCCCCTCCTTGGGAAAAGTCTCGGCTCCCTCGATCCGGACCCGGTAGGCCCAGCGGAGGTAGGGGCCGAGCGTCATTTCGAGGAACCGGTAGAACCGACGCCCGGTAATGGTGTCGGCGGTGATCGGAGCGGCAGAAGACATGATTCAAACCGGGCGCTGGTTGGGGAATGGTCGTGCCCGACCTTTCGACCAAATCTACTTGATTTACCCGCTGCGCACCAAGACTTCGGGCTACTCGTCCATTACCTGCTTGATCCCGCGGACGGCCTGGCGGATCCGATGCTCGTTCTCCACCAGGGCGAAGCGGACGTGCC
>DATLGP010000298.1:0-1933 GCA_035540395.1 Actinomycetota bacterium | reverse complement strand
GCGCTGAGAATCCACGAGCTGGTGGGCCAGGCGCAGGCGGCCCTGGACAGCGAGTCGGCCGCCGAGCCGGGAGCGATCGAGCTGGCCGGCCGGGCGGTTAGCGCCCTGGCGATGCTGGAAAAGATCGACCCTGCAATGGCCGCCGCCCACGAGACGGCCCGAACCGCGGCGCTGCAGCTCGAGGAGCTGGTCAGGGACCTGCGCGGCTACGCCGAGGGTGTGGAGTTCGATCAGCAGCGGCTGACCGAGATCGAGGACCGCCTGGACCTGATTTCGTCGCTGAAACGCAAGTACGGGGCGGGGATTGCCGAGATCCTCGAGTTCGAGGCTCGGGCGAACCAGGAGCTGGCCCGGCTGGAGGGCCGCGGAGGCTCGGCCGCGAAGCTGTCCGAGCAGGTCGGGGATCTCCGGCGCAATGCGGCGGCTCTGGCAGCAGAGCTATCGGCCGCTCGGCGCGCCGCGGCCCTGGACCTGACCGCGGCGGTGGAGGAGCAGCTGCAGGGGCTGGGCATGAGCGGCGCCCGGCTGGGGGTGGGCTTCGGGCTGGCCACGGACCCGGGCGGGCTGGTGTTCCCGGCCGGCAACCCGCCGGCTCCCTGCGTCGTGGCCTCGGGCAAGTCGGAGCCGTCGTCGCAGACCGTGGGGGAACCTTTCAGGTTCGATCCGTCCGGGGTGGATCGCGTGGAGTTCTTGATCGCTCCCAATCCCGGTGAGCCCCTGCGGCCGCTGGCTACCATAGCCTCCGGCGGTGAGACCTCCCGGTTGATGCTCGCGATCAAAGGGGTGCTCTCCCGGGCGGACGCCATCCCCATCCTGGTATTCGACGAGATCGACGCCGGGATCGGCGGCAGTGTGGGCGAGGCGGTCGGCCGCCGGCTGTGGTCGCTGGGCCGCCACCACCAGGTGATAGCGGTGACCCATCTGCCGCAGATTGCCGTCTACGGGGACCGTCATCTGTCCGTCCGCAAGAAGGTCTCCGAAGGCCGCACCACCACCGGGGTGGTTGAGGTGGAGGACGGCACCCGGGTTGACGAGCTCACCCAGATGCTGGGGTCGGACACTCCTGCCACCCGCCGGAAGGCGGCGGAGCTGCTGGCCGAGACCGGCAGGGTGGTCGCCTCCGGGCGCGGGCTGTGAGGCCCGGGGCCCGCAGGTCCGGCTTAGCGGCTTAGAGCTGGCAGGGCGGGCTCAGCGGCGTCTCGCCCTTGGCCTTTTGCATCTCGCGGAACTTCATGCCGATGAACGGGGCGGTGAAGGTTCCGATCGGGATGTTCTTGAAGTAGGCGTAGTGGGCCGCGAGGAGGTGGCCGCCGCACTCGTCCCAGAAGGGGCCGCTGACCAGCTCGCGCTTGGCCGCGTCCTCGGCGGCGATGATCCCGGCGGTGACGATGTTGCCGGGCCTCTCCATCTCTTCGGGCGCGTGCTTGCGCAGGAGCTCTTCCATCTGCCCCATCATCTCGGTAACGTCCAAAGTGCCTCCCGTGGTAGTCCGTAACGTCCGGCTGGGCGTAAGCATCGCAACCGGGGACTCCTATGATACGTCGCGTGCCTTCCTTACCGGATTCCTCACCGGATTCCCCCAGCCCCCGAAAACGCCGGCGGCCGTTCATGTCGCTTGCCGAGAAGACGCCCCCCGGACGTGACCGCTATGTGGACTTCCTGAGGGCATTCAGCATCTGCGTGGTGGTTCTGGGCCACTGGCTGATCGCAGTGGTGTACATCCAGGACGGGGAGATCTCCGGCGTGAACGCCCTCCACGTGATCCCGGGCCTGTGGGTTGCCACCTGGCTGCTGCAGGTCATGCCGCTGTTCTTCTTCGTGGGCGGGTTTGCCAACCTGGTCAGCCTGGAATCGATCGGCCGGCGGGGCGGTGACTACGCTCAGTTCATCCGTTCGCGCCTAGACCGTTTGCTGCGCCCGACCGCCGTCTACC
>DATLGP010000297.1:0-3267 GCA_035540395.1 Actinomycetota bacterium | reverse complement strand
TCCTACATCCTGTACTGCAACACGCGGGACTACTACGTGGTGATCGAGCCGGACGAACGCCCGGGCTGGGAGGTCAAGGTCCTGCACATGACCGGCCTCAACGTCCAAAAGGGACAGCGGGTAACCGCCCGCGAGACGGTGTTGGCCCCCGGGCCGCATCAGCTCCCGTTCGAATCGCAGGTCGACAAAGCCAGGACGGCCGACCCGGCCTGGCCTCACGTCCACATAGAGGTTGTGGACCCCTCAATCCCCGACCGGCCCTCACCGGGGGGACGGGGCTGCTGAGGTTAGGCTGTTTGCTCCTCAGTCCTCCGAAGAGATCGGTTAAGCGGTGACCCACTCCATACTTGCCTGTTTTGCCCATCCCGACGACGAGTCCTTTGCGGTTGGAGGCACGCTTGCCCACTACGCGGCGCAGGGCGCCGAGGTCACCCTGGTATGCGCCACCCGGGGTGAAGCCGGCAAGATCGCAGACCCGGTCATGGCTTCGCCGGAGAACCTGGGCGAGGTGCGCGAGCGCGAGCTGAGATGCGCCGCCGAGGCATTGGGCATAAGCAGGGTGGAGTTCCTCGGCTACCGGGACTCCGGCATGGAGGGCTCCGATGACAACAACGATCCCCGGGCATACGTCATGGCCGACCGGGACGAGGTCATCGCCAGCCTGGTCGGCTTTATCCGGGAGCTCAGGCCCGAGGTGGTGATCACCTTCGACCCCGAGGGGGCGTACGGCCATCCTGATCACATCGCGATTCACCACCAGACGGTCGCTGCCGTGGCAGCCGCCCGCGACGACACGCGCTATCCGCAAGCCGGACCGGCCTGGGCCCCGCGCCGGCTGTTTTTCACCGCGATCTCCAGGACCAGGTTTACCGAGATGAGGCACCGGCTGGAGGAGATGGGCGTGGACACCAGCGCCTTCGACCGGCCCGACATGCCGATCATCGGGCAGGAGGACGACGAGATCGACGTCACAATGGACGTTCGGGCCACCGTCGAGGCCAAACGGGCGGCGCTACGGTGCCACGCCACCCAGTTCGGCCCCGATAACTTCATGACCCAGCTCGCCGGCGAAGTGGGGGACGACCTGTTGAGCCGGGAGTCGTTCACCCTCTGGTGGGGCACCCCGATCCCCGACGGCCAGGACGAAGATCTGTTTGCCGGGTTGTAGGAGCGCACTACCAACGCCTCCTGAGGCTTCTGGCCGGGCGCCCAGGCGGTAGGTTTGCCGGATGGACCTGGTGGTGGGAATTGACCTGGCGACTGCCGCGGTGCGAACGATTGCGGCCGACGCCTCCGGCAACGTCTGCGCATTCGCGGAACAACCCCTACCCGAGCCGGCGGTTCCGCGGCCCGGATGGTGCGAGCAGGACCCATCCGCCTGGTGGCCGGCGGTCTCGTCTGCCCTCGCTCAACTGACCGAATGCCTGGGGAGCCGCAGCCGCCGCGTCGCGGCGGTGAGTGTGAGCGCCACCTCTGCCACCGTCGTAGGCCTGGACGCGGAAGGCCTGCCGGTGGGGCGGGCCCTCACCTACGCGGATCAGCGGGCAGTCGACGAGGCGGCGACTGCCCAGGCGGCAGCTCCCGAGCGGTGGGCCTCCCTGGGCCTGACCATGGCACCCTCCTTCGGACTGCCGAAATGGGGATGGCTCCTGCGGCAGGCCGGAGCGGCCCCGGTGGTTCGACTGGGTCACGCCTCGGATGTCATCGTCAACCGGCTGACCGGAGTCCCGGCCCCCACCGACACCAGCCACGCCCTCAAGAGCGGCTTCGACCCGGTGCGGCGGGAATGGGTCGGCGAGGCGATGCAGGCTCTGGGCATCGACGAGGACCTCCTGCCGGAGGTTCTGCTGCCGGGCTCTTCGGCGGGGCGGCTGAGCCGGGACGCCGCCGGTGCCACCGGGCTGCCTGCAGGGTGTGAGATCAAGTTGGGAATGACCGACTCCTGCGCTTCCCAGCTGGCCGCCGGGGCCGCCGAACCGGGCCGCTTCGTGTCGGTCCTCGGGTCGACCCTCGTCCTGAAGGGAGCAAGCGCACGGCCGGTCGCCGATCCCGCCGGCGCGGTCTACAGCCACCTTCACCCCGGCGGATGGTGGCTGCCCGGCGGCGCCTCCAGCACCGGCGGACGGATACTCACTACCGAGTTCGCCGGCGACGACCTTGGGCAATTGGATGCCGGGGCTGCCGCCGGGGGGCCTTCGGGAGTGGTCACCTATCCGCTCTTGGGAAGGGGCGAACGCTTTCCCTTCGCCTGCGCCGAGGCAGAGGGCTTCACCCTCGGCACCCCCCTGGACCGGTTCGATCGTTACCGGGCGATCCTGGAAGGGGTGGCCTTCGTCGAACGTTTGGGCTACGAGCGGCTCCGCACCCTGGGGGCCGAGCCCAAGGGGCCGATCGTCTCATCCGGGCGGGCCAGCAAAAGCGCGGTTTGGAACGTCATCCGGGCTACCGTCCTCGGAACCTCGCTGGAGGCCAAGCCGGCGGCCGGGACGGCCCTGGGGGCGTGCATCCTTGCGGCTTCGGGCACCCTTCATCCGGACCTGCGAAGCGCCACCGCGGCCATGGCGGCCGAGGGCTTGGTCTTCGAACCCAATGGTGCGGAGGTCGAGGCCCTGGAACACGGCTACCGGCGATTCTTGCAGGCGGTCACCGAACGGGGATGGCTGCAGGAACGGCAATAATGGCTTTACAGTCCCGACGCCATCCCCGGACCAAAAAGGAACGGTAGAGACCCGATGCACACGCGACTTCGAGCTGTCCTGTTGATCGTTGTTCTGCTGCTTGCCGCGGCCTGCGGCGACGACCCGGCCCCCGGGGAGGAGGGATGGAGCACCTCAGGAATCCGGGCAGCGAGCAGTCCGGTGGGGCTGGGCAACACCGTCGCCGTGGTGGACGGCAGGTCATCCGACCTTGAGATGGTGGTGATCGACGGCGGCACCGGCGAGATTCGGTTCACCCGCCCGTGGTCGCCGTCGGCGAGATACTCGGGCACCGGGGTGGGGACCCCGGTGCTGTTCGACAACGTGGTGGTCGGCCTTGAGCCGGACGGCTTTCAAAGCGTGTTCGTAGGGAGCGACCCAGCATCCGGCAATGAGATCTGGCAGGTCCAGGTTGAGGAGACCTTCGGGCCGTTCGTTTGTGGAGAGCTTGTGTGCAGCGAGGACAACTGGTCGCTGGAGTCGGCAGCGCTGGTTGCCAGGGACCCGGCCAGCGGCGAGACCGTGTGGACGTCGCCCGGGAGCCAGTTTCGCCTGTACGCGCAAGACGGCC
>DATLGP010000296.1:0-8075 GCA_035540395.1 Actinomycetota bacterium | reverse complement strand
GGCCGCATCAAAGAGAGCGAGTACCTGCTGCAGCTTCGTGAGAAGCAGAAGGCGCGCCGAATCTACGGCGTGCGTGAGAAGCAGTTCCGCTTGTACTACGACAAGGCCACCCGCGCCAAGGGAGTCACCGGCGCCCGGCTGCTTCAGCTTCTGGAGCACCGGCTGGACAACGTGGTCTACCGCGGTGGACTGGCGATGAGCCGTGCCCAGGCACGCCAATTCGTCAGCCACGGTCACTTCCAGGTCGACGGCCGCAAGGTCGACATTCCCTCCTTTCACGTGAAGCCCGGCTCCAAGGTGGAGGTCCGGCCCCGTTCACGAGGCGTCGACCGCATCGTCGAAGCCGCGGCCTTCGCCGCCGGCCGGAACATCCCGGACTGGCTGAACCTCGAAGCCGGTGAGCTTCGCATCACAGTTTCGGCCGAGCCGACCCGCGAGATGATCGATGTTCCCGTCCAGGAGCAGATGATCGTCGAGCTCTACTCGAAGTAAGCCCCAGGAAGGACATACATGGAATCCAACATGCTTGTGGTCCATCGCCCACAGATCAGCTTCGACTCTCAAGAGGACGGAAACTTCGCCCGAGTGAGCATCGAGCCTCTGGAGCCCGGCTTTGGATACACACTCGGCAACTCGCTGCGGCGCACCCTGATCTCGTCGATCCCGGGCGCTGCGGTAACCGCCATCAAGATCCAGGGCGTGCAGCACGAGTTCTCTACCATTCCCGGTGTCAAAGAGGACGTCACCGACATCATCTTGAACATCAAGCAGCTGGTTCTGCGCTCCGAGACCCAGGAGAGCGTGATGATCCGCCTGAACGTGAATGGGCCGCAGGACGTCACCGCCGGCGACATCGAGGTCCCGGCCGGCATCGAGGTCTTGAACCCCGAGCTGCACCTCTGCACGATCAACAAGCGGGCTCGCCTCGAGGTCGAGATGACCGTCGAGACCGGCCGCGGCTACGTGTCGTCGGACCGTAACAAGCCGGCCGGCGCGGCCATCGGCCTGGTCCCTATCGACTCGATCTTTTCGCCGGTGCGCCGGGTCACCTATTCGGTTGAGCCCACCCGTGTCGAGCAGAAGACCGACTACGACCGCCTGATCGTCGACATCGAGACCAACGGCGGGCTGACCGCCAAGGAAGCGCTGTCGGCCGCCGGACGGACCCTGGTCGAGCTGTTCACGCTGTTCGCCGACCTTGCCGAGGGACCGGGACTGCTGCTGGGCCCCGAGCCGGGTACCGAGGGCGACGGAACCGACCTGACGCTGCCGATCGAGGAGATGGACTTCAGCGTCCGCTCCTACAACTGCCTGAAGCGCGAGGGCGTTACCAACATCGGCCAGCTGGTGGAGAAGTCCGAGCAGGACCTGCTGGACATCCGCAACTTCGGCCAGAAGTCCATCGACGAGGTCAAGCAGAAGCTTGCCGAGCTGGGACTGGGCCTGAAGCAGAGAAGCCTGGGCTAGGACATGCCGAAACCCTCCAAAGGACCGCGGCTGGCTTCCGGGCCGACCCACCAAAAGCACCTGATCCGGGGCATGGTCGCATCGTTGATCATCGAGGACCGTATCCGCACCACCGAGGCCAAGGCCAAGCTGGTGGCTCCCTACGCCGACAAGCTGGTCACCCTGGGCAAAGCCGACACCCTGCATGCCCGTCGCCAGGCCCTGCGGTGGATCGAGGACGACGACATCGTCCACAAGCTGTTTGCCGAGGTGGCGCCGCGCTACCACGACCGCAACGGCGGGTACACCAGGGTCCTGAAGCTCGGCCCCCGCAAGGGCGACGCCGCCCCCATGGCAATCCTCGAGTTCGTCGAGGAGAGCGCGGGGACCGGCAAGGGCAAGGAGACCGAAGCGGCTCGCAAGCGCCGCCTGGGCCGCCGCAAGACCGAGACCGCAGCCGAAGAGGGCAAGCCCAAGGCGCGCAGCCGCAAGGCCAAGGACGAGGAAGCCGAGGAGGCCGAGCCGTCCGCCGAGCCAGACGAGCCGTCTGCCGAGGCCACCCCGGTCGACGAGGCCCCGGCAGAGACGGCAGACGACACCGCGGCAGAGACGGCAGACGACACCGCGGCGGAGACGGCAGACGACGCCGAGAACAAGGAGCAAGAGTAGGCCCCCGGGCCTGAGCTCGGACCGATGGCTACGTACCGGATGGTGGTTGCCTACGACGGCGCGCCGTTTCATGGCTTCGCCCGCCAGCCGGACGTGGAAACCGTGCAGGGAACCATCGAGACCGCCCTTCGCAAGGTGCTCGGCTCCCCGATAGTCACCTCCGGCGCCGGCCGCACCGACGCCGGCGTCCATGCGCTGGGCCAGGTGATGAGCTTCAACGTTGAGGGCGACGTGGACGCCGGCAGCCTGATGCTGCGGCTGAACTCCATGTGCGGTCCCCAGATTGCGATTCTCGGGGTTGAACCGGCACCCGACGGGTTCGATGCCCGGTTCTCCGCCTCGTCACGGACCTACGAGTACGGCATCTTCACCAGGCAGGTACCGGACCCGTTCGCCCGGCACACCACCTGGCATTTTCCGTACCCGCTGGACCGGGACCTGATGGCCAAGGCGGCTTCCTGTCTGCTGGGCGAGCACGCCTTCGATGCCTTCGGCCGGGTGGAGGAGGGGCGCAGCCCGGTTCGCCGGGTTGAGTCCATCGACATCGAGCACGACGGTGATCTGACCACCATCCGCATCACCGCCAACTCGTTCATCCAGCAGATGGTCCGCTCGATCGTCGGGACCCTGGTGCAGGTGGGGACCGGAAAGACAAGCCCCGACGAGATGGACCGCATCCTGCACTCCCGTGACCGGGCACAGGCAGGACCGGTGGCTCCGCCGCACGGACTTTTCCTGATCTCGGTGGAGTACCCGGAGGAGCTGGTCTGATGAACAGTTTGAGATCCGTCGCCGAAGGCGACACAGCACTCGCCGCAGGCCGGTGCTGTCATAGGACGGGGGCGCCGAAGGCGCTGCCAATCATTACTGGCTAGGATAGGAAGACATGCAGAAGACGACGCAGTCGATCAAAAAATCAGAGATAGAGCGCGCCTGGTGGGTGGTAGACGCCGAAGGCCTGGTGCTCGGACGCCTGGCGGCGCAGGTCGCCCACGTGCTGCGCGGCAAGCACAAGCCCACCTTTACCCCCCACCTGGACAACGGGGACCACGTGGTCATCGTCAACGCGGACAAGGTGAAGCTCACCGGCAACAAGATCAACCAAAAGGTCTGGTACCGCCACTCCGGCTATCCGGGCGGGTTGCGGGAGCTGAAGTACGACAAGCTGATGGCCCAGCGGCCGGCACTGGTGGTTGAAAAGGCGATCAAGGGCATGCTGCCCAGCAACCGGCTCGGCCGGGCGATGGCGGGAAAGCTGAACGTTTATGCAGGTGCGGAGCATCCGCACGCAGCCCAGAAGCCGCAGCCTCTGGTGCTCAAGAACACTCTGGGTGTAGGAGGGAGCGAATAATGGCCGCAACCACGGAACTTTCCCGGGCTACCGGCCGCCGCAAGGAGGCCATTGCTCGGGTACGGCTGATCCCCGGCGAGGGCAACTTCGTCATCAACGGCGGACGCTCGCTTCCCGACTACTTCCCGAACCTCGCGGTGCGCCGGGTGATCCTGGAGCCGCTGGAGATTTTGGAGCTGACCAAGAACTACGACGTGCTGGCCACCATCGAGGGCGGCGGCACCGCCGGCCAGGCCGGGGCGCTTCGCCACGGGATCGCCCGGGCGCTGATCGCTTTGGACCCCGAGCTTCGACCGGCCCTCAAAAAGGCGGGCTTTTTGACCCGGGATTCCCGGATCATCGAGCGCAAGAAGTACGGACTGAAGAAGGCCCGCAAGGCGCCTCAGTACTCCAAGCGCTAGAACAGCTCAACCAAAAGAGGCCGGGGAGTTTCCCGGCCTCTTTTCTCTGCCCGGCATATCCGTCCGCCGGGTGGGGCCTTAGCAGTTGGATCGTTCCTGACGGTAGTGTGGTGATATGTCACGCAAAGTGGTCAGCAGGCATGGGACACCCGGTGTCCGGCGGGTAGCGGCTGCGCTCGCGTTCGCAGTGGTGCTGTCGCTTGCCGCCCTCCCGCCGGCCGCTGCGCAGCACGCAGCCCTCGGCTTCGATCTCGAGCGGCTGATCGCCTCGAGCGGCGCCGGGCCGGATCCCGGCACCGGCGACCTGCAGGCCCGGCTCAGATGGGCTGTGGAAGCAGCAATACCCCGGCAGTGGCGGGAGTCGGTCCCGGTGGTCTGGTCGGTGGCGGAAATGGGCGGCGGCCAACTAGCCCTTGCGTATTACGACGGCAGGATCGTCCTGTCCCCCCGGCTTATGGCCCGCTCGGCGGAGGAGGTGTTGTTCACGGTGGCCCATGAGATGGGCCACCAGATTGCCTATGCGCTGGTCAGCCCGAGAGCAGGCATGCCTCCGCAGGGGTTCGTGGACGTCGCCCCGCCGTACAACGACGTGCGGGAAGGCTGGGCCGACTGTGTGGCCCGCGCCTGGACCGGCTCCCGGCTGCGCACGCTCAGCGAGCCGAGCCCGTGCAACACCGAAATGGCGCTGTACGTGGAGGGTCTTCTGGCCGATCCTTCCACTCTGGGGGCCGTGCGGGTCGTACCCCCGGCCCTACGGCCCGCCCCGGCTCCGGCACCCGATCCTGCGCCTGTCGAGCCGGAAGAGCCCGATCCGGACCCGGCGCCCGGCATGGCGCTCCAGCCTCCCGAGCCGGCTCCGGCCGATGACCTCAGGGAACCGGCGGAGCGGCCCGCCGCCGGGCCGGCCGGGCCGGTAATCATCGTCCTCGTCCTCGTCCTCGCGGTCCTGGTGCTGGTGGCCGCCGGCTACCGGCTGGTTGCTCGCCGCAACCCGCGCCTTTTGGAGTGGGCGGTCAATACCCGCAAGACCAAGGGCGGCGACCGCTAAAGGCCGAGCCGGGGCTGCTATCAGAGCCAGTGCGCCGGCCGGCATCCCATTTTCCGGGGGAATCCGGCGGGGTAGCCCCTGGACTAATATTCACGGCGATGGGCAGACTTTTCGGTACCGACGGCGTGCGCGGCGTCGCCAACTCTCAGCTGACCCCGGAGCTGGCTCTGCGGCTGGGCCGGGCCGCCGCCATCGAGCTGGGCTCCGGCGGCAGGAGCCCGAGGGTGGTCATCGGCCGCGACACCCGGGCCTCGGGCCCTATGCTCCAGGCGGCGCTGGCGGCGGGGGTCATGTCGGCGGGGGCCGAGGTGGTGGATGCCGGTGTCCTCCCCACCCCGGCGGTTGCCTTTTGGGTCACCACGCTCGGGGCCTCGGCGGGAGCGGTGATCTCCGCCTCGCACAACCCGTTCCCGGATAACGGAATCAAGTTCTTCGGCGGTGACGGTTACAAGTTGGCCGACGACCAGGAGTTGCGTATCGAGCAGTTGGTGGACTCCGCCGGCCCGGGCGCCGAACCGGGCGGTATCGGGGTCCTGTCGGACGCCGGGGACCTTTACGTGAACCATGCCCTGGAGGCGCTCGAGGGGCGCAGCCTCGCCGGCCTGCGGGTGGTGCTGGACTGCTCGCACGGCGCCGCGTTTCGCACGAGTCCCGAGGCGTTCCGCCGGGCGGGGGCCGAGCTCAAGGTGATCAACGCCGACCCCGACGGGGTCAACATAAACGCCCGGTGCGGATCGCAGGACCTGGGCGGGCTGGTTGCGCAGGTCCGGGCCGCCGGGGCCGATCTGGGGCTCGCCCACGACGGCGATGCCGACCGGGTGATTGCGGTGGACGAGCAGGGCCGGGAGGTGGACGGAGACGGGCTCATTGCGTCTCTGGCCATCGAGCTCAAGGAGGCGGGCAGGCTGGCCGGCAACCTGGTGGTATCCACCGTGATGGCCAACCTGGGGTTCCGCCGGGCTATGGCTGCAGCCGGGATCGACCTGGTGGAGACGCCGGTGGGGGATCGCTACGTGCTGGAGCGGATGCGCCGGGACCGGGCGTCCATCGGGGGAGAGCAGTCCGGTCATGTGATCTTCTCGGACTTCTCGACCACCGGCGACGGGCTAATCACCGGGTTGAGGGTTGCCGGCCTGATGGCCGCGTCCGGCCGCAAGCTGTCCGATCTCGCGGCGGTCGTCGAGAGGTTCCCCCAGGTGCTGCTGAACGTCAGGGTGGGCGATGCGGAAGCCGCCGGCGCCTCTGAAGAGCTCGCTCAGGCGGTTCAGAAGGCCCAGGAGCAGCTCGGAGAGACCGGGAGGGTCCTGGTTAGGCCCTCGGGCACCGAGCCGCTGGTGAGGGTGATGGTGGAGGCTCAGGATCTGGACACCGCAAGCTTTGTGGCGGAGGAGCTGGCGGCGCTGATCCGCGAGCAGACCGTTTGAATCCGAAGTACCTGGCAGGCGCGGTTTCGAGTGATAAAGGGCTTGTCGTTGGAACGGTTCGCCGGTAGACTCTAGAGTCCGGAACTGAGCCTCAGCTTCCGCCACCCCCCCAGTCCTAGGGACATAGTCACACTGGGATTTCCCAAAGGGGAGCGCGTTTGAAAGACCTCGCACCGAACGAATCGGATTCTGCATATCTCTTCGTGGACGTCGAGCGCACTGCGTATCCGGTTTGTCTGCACCTTCGAGGAGAGCTGGACCTCGGCTCGGTAAAACTCGTCAGTGACGCCCTTATGCGGCTGGAGCTCGAGGGAGCCGACCCGGTAATCGTCGACCTGTCGGAGGTCTCGTTCATGGACTGCTCCGGCCTGTCGGTTCTGGTGGGCGCTTTCAACCGGTCCTGCCGCGACGACCGTGAGCTTCTCATCGTCAACGCCCGGCCGGCGGTCCGCAGGGTATTCAGCCTCACCGGCTGCGGCGACATACTGGCGGATCCCGCCATGGAGCCGATAACGGCTTGAGCCCCCTCCCTACAATGGGCGGGTGCAAAGAGTTCTAAACCCCTCGCAGATGGCCGCGGCCGATCAGGCCGCCGCAGAATCCGGCATCCCGAGCCGGGACCTGATGGACCGCGCCGGCAGGGCGGTGGGCCGGGTTGCCGTGGAGACCATGGGCGGGGTCTACGGACGTCGGGTGACGGTGGTCTGCGGCAAGGGCAACAACGGCGGCGACGGCTTTGTGGCCGCCGCCTACCTGGCCAGGCGGGGAGCGACGGCCGGCGTGGTGCTGCTCACCGACCCTTCCGAACTGAAGGGCGACGCCCTGGACGCCTACCGGCAGATGCTGGGGTCGGGCGCGCGGCCCCGTCCGTACCGGCGGGCCCGGCTGGAGAACGAGCTGATGCGCTCCGACCTGGTGCTGGACGCGATGGTGGGCACCGGGTCTTCGGGGGGGCTGCGGGGTGACATGGCCGAGGCGGCCGCCGTGATCAACGCCGGCCCGGCACCGGTGGTTGCCGTGGACATCCCCTCGGGAGTGGACGGGGAGACGGGCCGGGTGGAGGCAGAGGCGGTCAGGGCGATGAGAACCGTGACCCTGGCGGCCCTCAAGACCGGGTTGCTCCTGCAGCCGGGAGCTCAGCACGCCGGTGACGTGGTGGTGGCCGGCATCGGCATCCCGGACGAACTGATGAAGAGCAGCCTGAACCTGGTGGAGGCCGGCGACCTGGCCGCGGTTATTCCCCCCCGGCCGGTGAGTGCCCACAAGCGCAACGTCGGGAAAGTGCTGGTGGTGGCCGGCTCGGTGTCGATGGCCGGTGCGGTTGCTCTGACTGCGAGTGGGGCTCTGCGGACCGGTGCCGGCCTGGTACGCATGGCGGTGCCCCGGGTGATCCGGCCCCAGGTGGGCCCGCTGGTAATCGAGGCGCTCACCGCCGGGATGCCCGACACCGCCAAGGGGGCGTTCAGCCTGGAGGCGGTCCCCGGCGTCGTGGACCTGGCTTCCCAGATGCAGGTGATGGCCCTGGGCCCGGGGATCGGAAAGGATGACGAGACGATGTCTTTCGTCCGGCAGGTCCTGGCGCGGGTCGACCGGCCGGTGGTGGTGGACGCAGACGCCATATCGGCCTTCCAGGACAAACCCGAAGGGCTACGAAGCCGGCCGGCGGCCACGATCCTCACCCCGCATTCCGGGGAGCTGGCCCGGCTGCTGGGCAGGACGGCCGCCGAAGTGGATGC
>DATLGP010000295.1:0-6663 GCA_035540395.1 Actinomycetota bacterium | reverse complement strand
TACTTGGGGGCCGAGCCGTGGGTGGGCTCGAACACCGCCAGATCCTCGCCCAGGTTGGCGCCGGGGGCGACGCCCAGCCCGCCCACCAGCCCGGCGCACAGGTCGCTGATTATGTCGCCGTACAGGTTCGGCAGTACCAGCACGTCGTAGTCGCTCGGATGAGCCACCAGTTGCATGGTCATGTTGTCGACGATGCGGTCGTTGAACTCGATGTCGGGGTACTGCTCGGCCACCTCACGGGCGGTTTTCAGGAACAGCCCGTCGGAGAACTTCATGATGTTCGACTTGTGGACCGCGGTGACCTTGCGCCGCCCGTTGGCCCGGGCGTACTCGAAGGCGGCCTTTACTATCCGGGTGGTCCCGAACACCGAGATCGGCTTGATCGAGATGCCGGAATCGGGCCGGATCTGGCGGCCCGAGATGCTTTTGATGTAGTCGATGAGCCCCAGGGCCTCCTGGGAGCCGATCTCGAACTCGATGCCGGCGTACAGGTCTTCGTGGTTCTCCCGGAAGATCACCAGGTCCACGTCGGTGTAGCGGGAGCGCACGCCCGGATACCACTTGCAGGGCCTCAGGCAGGCGAACAGGTCCAGCTGCTTGCGCAGCTCGACGTTGACCGAGCGGAACCCGGTCCCTACCGGCGTGGTGATCGGCCCCTTGATGGCAACCTTGTTCGCCCGGATCGAGTCGAGCACCGCCTGGGGCAGCGGGGTCCCGTGTTCTTCGACGACGTCAGCCCCGGCATGCTGGACGTCCCAGTCGAATTCGACACCGGTGGCTTCGAGCACCCGGCGCGTGGCTTCGGAAAGCTCGGGGCCGACGCCGTCCCCCGGTATGAACGTGACGCGATGAGCCATTTGTGTGGTTCTCCTTGAACGTGACGGACCAGGCTCCGGCAGCGGCCGCTGACTGAGGGCTGCCGCCGGACGAGCCACCCGGTCCCGAGCCGCCTTTGATGGGCCCAGGTCCGGCGAAGTGACCGTCAGACGAATACTTGTAGGATATGACCTTGCGTGGTTCCTCGTTACGACAACGAGGGCGAACCGGTCTCCACACGGTGGAGGAATCCTGATTCGGGGGCAGTTGGAGTCCCCGCACAGCGTTCGAGACGCATCACCACTCGCAACGGAGCGAGTAAAAGTCGCAAAGAGTTGTTTTCGCCGCGCTATCCACCGCTGCAGATCCAGGAGGTGATCAATTGAGTCAAAAAGGTCTCGAAGGAGTCATAGCCGCCCAAACCGCCATCTCAGACATCGATGTCGAAAACAGCCGGCTCCTGTACGCCGGATATGACGTTACGGACCTGGTCCACAATTCCACGTTCGAAGAGGTCATCTACCTGCTGCACCATCGCGAGCTCCCCAACAGCTCCCAGCTGGAGCAGTTGACCGCGCAGCTGACGTCGGAGCGCGACCTGCACGAGTTCACCCGCCAGCTGATGGTCACTCTGGCGTCCACGACATCGCCGATGTCCATGCTGCGGACGCTGGTTTCGGCGGCCTCGGCGTACGACCCCGACGGCTGGGTGGTTTCCACCGACCACGCCGCCAACTACCGCAAGGCGATCCGGCTGGTCGCCCGGCTTCCCCAGATGATCGCCGGCCACGAGCGGCTGCGCGGCGGCAAATGGCCGGTGGAGCCGAACCCCGACCTGGGCCATGCGGCGAACCTGCTCTACGTGCTGAGCGGCGAGGTGCCCTCCGACGAGGACGCCCGGATCATGGACCAGTGTCTGGTCATGCACGCCGACCACACCATGAACGCCTCCACCTTCGCCGCCCGGGTGACTGCGGGGACGTTGAGCGACATCCACTCGGCGATGGCCTCCGCCATCGCCACCCTGAAGGGCCCGCTGCACGGCGGCGCCAACGAGCAGGTGTTCGAGATGATTCTCAAGATCGGGTCGGTCGACGCAGTCACCGAGGACGTCAAGGGCCGGTTGGCTCGCAAGGAAAAGATCATGGGATTCGGTCACCGGGTCTACAAGGGAGAGGACCCCCGGGCAACGATCCTGAGAGAGCTGGCCAGGGACCTGGGAACCCGCAAGGGGGACATGAAGTGGTTCGACATTTCGGAGAAGATCTTCGAGGTGGTCAACACCGAGAAGGGACTGTTCCCCAACGTCGACTTCTACGCCGCCGCGGTTTATCACTACCTGGGCATCCCCAAGCGCCTGTTCACCCCGATCTTCGCTGCATCGCGGATCTCGGGATGGACCGCCCACGTGATCGAGCAACTGCAAAACAACCGGCTGATCCGCCCCGACTCCGAGTACATCGGCCCGGATCCCCGTAGCTACGTGAAGTTGGGCGACCGATAGGAGAGAATCTCCGCATGGAAACCGACCTTGCAGTGGTTCACCGGCTGGCCGTCGAGGGACTGCTTGGCAAGGTCGAGCAGATCGGCGACGACCAGTGGGATCTGCCGACGCCCAATACCGAGTGGAACGTGCGAGACCTGGTGGAGCACCTGGTAGGCGGGACCGTGTGGGTGGCGCCGCTGCTCCGGGGCGAGACGATTGCCCAGATCGGGGACCGCTACAGCGGCGACCTGGTAGGAAACGACCCCAAGGGTGCCTTCCGGAGCGCCGCCGCCGAAGCGGTGGCGGCGGCTCTGGAGCCGGGGGCGATGGAGCGCACGGTGGACCTGTCCCGGGGGCCGGCGCCGGCGGCCGACTACATCCTGGAGCGAATCGCGGATGCCGGCATGCACACCTGGGACCTGGCGCGGGCGCTCGGGATCGACGTAACCGTGCACCCGGAGGTGGTCGCCGCCGGGCGCAGGCTGCTGGCTCAGGTGGGCGACGAGTGGCGCCGCCACGGCGCGCTCGGCCCGGTAGTGCCCACCGAGCCGGGAGCCGACGAGCAGACCCTGTTCATCGCCGAGTCCGGCCGTACCCCCTAACCCCCGGAGGGCCCGGTAGCGCAACTTAGTTAGCCGGAGGGCCCGCTCGGCGCAACTGAGTTGGGACGATGTTGCCCGGGTACTCGCTGTGGTCTCGGGCGGCGTCATCGGTAGCCTCGTCCGGCCCGTCATTCCCGAATAAAGAGGGTGACGCCGCGGGGGGTGGTCGTGATGTCGATCAGCGGGTCCTGGTGGACCGGCCCGGTGCCGATTTCCCAGTCGAAGATGATCGCTCTGGAGCCGTCGTCGCACGGGTATCCGGTGACCTGGATGCTGTCGGGGTTCGACGCCGCCATCCTGGTCCACAGGACCCCCCGCTGGTATCCCTGGACGAACCTCGCCTCGACCTCGGGCGCCCCGGGATCGCTCCAGTCGACATCTCGAGCCGACACGATCCACACGTCCCCCTCGCCACCGAGGACGTTTCCCAGCTCTTCTCCGGGGCGACCGATGATCATCCGCTCCACCATCCCTCGGAGGCGGTCCCCTGGCGTGGTCATTTCGTTCCGGGATCCGGAGTCACCGGGTTAGCTGCCGATCAATCTCGCGGCGGCCAGGGTGTTGGCCATCAACATGGCCACCGTCATCGGCCCCACGCCGCCGGGGACCGGCGTGATGGCACCGGCCACCTCGACCGCCGAGGCGTAGTCCACGTCGCCCACCAGCTTGCCGTTCTCGTCCCGGTTGATGCCCACGTCGATCACGGTGGCACCCGGCTTGACCATATCTCCGGTCACGTACCTGGCCACCCCGGCGGCGACCACCAGGATGTCGGCCTCCAGCGTGTGCGACCGCAGGTCCCTGGTACCGGTGTGGCACAGGGTGACGGTACCGTCGGCGGGGAGGCTCTGTCCGGGCGACAGCGGGTTGGGGGGGCCGGACTTCAAGGAGAGCAGGATCGACAGCGGGCGTCCGACCAGGTTCGACCGGCCGACCACGACCACTCTGGCCCCTTTGACCTGGGTCCCGCTGTGCGCAAGCAGGACCTGAACGCCCAGGGCGGTGCAGGGCACGAAACGGGGCTGGCCCTGCGCCAGAAGGCCGGCGCTGCGCGAGGTCAGCCCGTCCGAATCCTTGCGGTGGTCGATCGTCTCGACCGCGGCGTTGGCGTCCAGCCCTTTGGGGAGCGGTAGCTGGAGCAGGATGCCGTGGACCGCCGGGTCCTCGTTGAGCTCGCAGATCTTGTCCTGGACCTGGGACTGCGACGACGAAGGCGGCAACCGGTGTACCCACGAGTTCATCCCGGCCGCCTTGGCCGCCTTCTCCTTGGAACCGACGTACACCTGCGAGGCCGGGTCGTCTCCCACCAGGATCGCCGCCAGCCCGGGAACCACGCCCGAGGGGGCCAATTCCGCAACCCCCGCCTTGACCTGCTCTTTGACCTCGGCCGAGACCTGCTTGCCGTCGATTCGTTGGGCGGTCAATGCAGGAAGTGCCGCTTGCCGGTGAAGATCATCGGGACCTTGTGCTTGTCGGCGGCGGCAATGACCTCGGAGTCGCGGATCGAGCCGCCCGGGTGGATGACCGCCCGGGCCCCCGCCTCGATGGCCGCCTCCAGGCCGTCGGGCATCGGAAAAAAGCCGTCGGTGGCGCAGATCGAGCCCTTTGCCCGGTTTCCCGCCCGGCGGGCCGCCAGGTCCACCGCGTCCACCCGGCTCATCTGTCCCGCCCCCACGCCCACCGTCTGGCCGTTCTTGGCGAACACCACTGCGTTGGACTTCACGTGTTTGACCACCGCCATACCGAACAGCAGGTCCAGCCAGTCCTCCTCAGCCGGCTCGTAGCTGCCGGCGACGATCATGTCCTCCCGCTTGTCGTTGCGCAGCTCGTCGACCCTTTGCAGGAGGAATCCCTCGGCGGCCGACTTGACCTCTATCGGGTTGGCAAACGGCTTTTGGGTCAACATCACCCGCAGGTTCTTCTTGGCCTTCAGCGTCTCCAGTCCCTGCTGGGAAAATCCGGGGGCGATGATGATCTCCGTGAAGATCTCGGTCACCCGTTTGGCGGCAAAGCCGTCGATGGGCCGGTTGGCCGCCACGATCCCGCCGAAAGCCGACCGCTCGTCCGCCTCCAAAGCGCGGATGTACGCCTCCTCCACGCTTTTTCCGATGGCCACCCCGCACGGGTTCGTGTGCTTGATGATCGCCACCGCCGGCTCGTCGAACTCGTTCACCAGCCGCCAGGCGGCGTCGAAGTCCAGCAGGTTCGTGAACGACATCTGCTTGCCCCACAGCTGGCGCCAGGTGGGAGGGGTCGAGGCGTAGAACGCGCCGGGCTGGTGCGGGTTCTCGCCGTAGCGCATCTCCATCTCCCGATCCAGCTTGAGGAACATCTTCTCGGGAAACTCGCCGGTGCGGTTCATCCACTGGCTGATCGCCACGTCGTAGGCGGCGGTGTGAGCGAACGCCTCCGCCGCCAGTGCCGACCGGGTCTCGTCGGTGATGCCGCCGGAGCGATTGCGCATCTCCTCGAGGATCAGCGAGTACTTCTGCGGGTTCACCACCACCGCCACCGACTTGAAGTTCTTGGCCGCCGCCCGCACCATCGCCGGTCCGCCGATGTCGATCTGCTCCACCGCCTCGTCGTCGGAGACACCGGGCTTTTCGACGGTCCTGGCGAACGGGTAGAGGTTGCACACCACCAGATCGATCGCCTGGATATCGTGGGTCTTCAGCTGGGCCAGGTGCTGGGGCTTGCGCCGGTCGGCAAGAATGGCGCCGTGGATGCGGGGGTGCATGGTCTTCACCCGGCCGTCCAGCATCTCGGGCGACCCGGTGACCTCGCTGACCGGGGTGGTGGGAATGCCGGCCTTGGCCAGCATGCGGGCCGTTCCGCCGGACGCGATCAGCGTCACCTGCTGTTCGACGAGCCCCCGGGCCAGGTCCTCGATTCCGGTCTTGTCGCTGACCGAGAGCAGTGCTCGTTTGATTTTCATGCTCGAAGGATATCCTGACCCGCCGGTTCGCCCTAGTCGGCCAGCCCGGCGACGATGCCCGCCACCTCGCTCGGATTGCGCCCCACCCGGACCCCGGCCGCCTGAAGCGCTTCGGCCTTGGCGGCGGCGGTTCCCCGGGAACCGGACACTATCGCCCCGGCGTGGCCCATCCGCCTGCCCGGCGGTGCGGTGAACCCGGCGATGTAGGCGACTACCGGCTTGGTGACCTGCTCGGCTATGTAGGCCGCCGCCTTTTCCTCGTCCTCGCCGCCGATCTCTCCGATCAGCACGATCGTGGAGGTCTCGGGGTCCTGCTCGAAGCGGGCCAGGCAGTCGATGAAGTCGGTGCCCACTATCGGGTCCCCGCCGATCCCGACGGTGGTGCTCTGACCGATGCCCATCTGGGTGAGCTCGTCCATGATCTGGTAGGTCAGCGTGCCCGAACGGGACACCAGTCCCACGCGGCCCTCCGACGCCACCGAACCCGGGATGATCCCCGTGTTGGCCTTGCCGGGCGAGATTATCCCCGGGCAGTTGGGGCCGATCAGCCGGCTGGACGGGTGGGCGCACTTCATGTGGGCATACACCCGGGCCATGTCGTGGACCGGTATGCCCTCGGTGACGCAGATGATCAGCGGGACCCCGGCGGCCCCCGCCTCCAGGATCGCGTCGGCGGCAAAGGGGGCCGGAACGAAGATCACCGCCACGTTGGCCGACGTCTCGGCCACCGCCTCTTCCACCGAGTCGAGGACGGGGGTGCCGTCGACGCGGCGGCCTCCCTTGCCCGGGGTGACGCCGGCGACGATGCTGGTTCCGTACTCGCG
>DATLGP010000294.1:0-4124 GCA_035540395.1 Actinomycetota bacterium | reverse complement strand
GTGAAGACGCTGCCTATCACGACCATGAGCCGGAAGTTCGACCATGCCTTGATGTCGGGTAACAGCGCGCTCATCTTCACCTATTAAGGGTACCGCGGCGGGCTCCCATCGTGTGGCTTCTCCACCACCCAGTGTGAAAATGTGCGGCTCCGCCGGTCCGGGCCACCGGCGGGAGATTTCGCGACCTATAATCCGCCTTGCCTAAAGGATTTTGTCGATCCTGCCGGTTAGGCTTGAGCAAACCAAGTTCCAGGAATCCGCTCGAAGGAGTAATTCAATAGCCGAACCGCGCTTATACATAATCTCGGGACCCTCCGGGGCCGGCAAGGGGACCATAGTGCAGCGCCTCCTCGAGGAGCGGCCGGACACCAGGCTTTCGGTGTCGTGTACCACCCGCCCGGCTCGCCCGATGGAGAAGGAGGGCGTGCACTACTTCTTCATCTCCGAGCGGGAGTTCGCCGAACGCCGGGACCGGGGGGAGTTCCTGGAGTGGGCCGAGGTCCACGGAAATATGTACGGCACGCCGCGCAAGGTGGTTGACGGCCTGCTGTCCGAGGGATACGACGTGATCCTGGAGATCGACGTTCAAGGGGCGGCCGAGGTCAAAAGCGCGATGCCCGGCGCCCGGCTGATATTCATTGAAGCCCCCTCCATGCAAATCCTCGAACAGCGTTTGCGCAGGCGAAGCACGGAGTTGGAGGACGCACAGGTTCGCCGGCTGTCCGATGCTTACGACGAGCTTCGCAAAAAGGAGTCGTTCGACGGCGTGGTGGTGAACGTGGAGGTAGAACAAGCCGTCAAAGAAGTGTTAGCTTTGATGGACAGCCGTTAGTTACATTTCTTGGCCCCCATTGTTCCCAGGTAAGGATTCCTCTTGATATATCCACGCATCGAGCAGCTCGCGGACAAGGTCGACAGCCGCTACACGCTGGTCATTCTGGCCGCCAAGCGCGCCCGCCAGATCAACTCCTACTACTACCAGCTCGGGGAGGGCATCCGGGACTTCGTCCCGCCTCAGGTCTCCGGACTGGGCGACAACGCCAAGGCGCTGTCGGTGGCCCTCGAGGAGATCGCGCAGGCCAAGTTCGGTTGGGAGCGTCCGCCGGAGGTTGAGTCCCGCATCAAGTAGGACTCCCGGCCGTACTGCTCATTCCATGGCCCTCGAAAACCTAACCGGTGCCAGGATCGCCCTCGGTGTATGCGGCGGCATCGCCGCATACAAGGTGGCAGGTCTGGCCCGTGAGCTCACCCGGGCGGGCGCCGACGTCCGGGTGGTGATGACTCCCTCCGCCACCAACTTCGTGGGTCCGATCACCTTCTCCACGCTGACCGGCAACCCGGTGCGTACCGAGCTGTTCCCTCCGACTGCTCCCTCCGAGATACCGCACACCGACCTGGGCCGCACCAGCGACCTGGTGGTCATCGCTCCGGCAACCGCCAAGACCATCGCCAAATGCGCCCAGGGGCTCTCGGACGACCTTATGTCCGCGCTCCTGCTCTCGGCGGCCTGCCCGATTGTCATGGCCCCCGCCATGCACACCGAGATGTGGCAGAACGAGGCTACCCAGAACCACGTTGCCACCCTTACCTCGCGCGGCATCCGGATGGTCGGGCCGGCGGTCGGACCTCTGGCCGGGCCCGATTCCGGCATCGGCCGTATGGCGGAGGTAGAGGAGATCCTTCAGGCTGCCGGGGAGGAGCTGAGCCTGCGGGCACAGCTGACCGGCCGTCCGGTGGTGGTCACCGCGGCCGGGACCAGAGAACACATTGACGCCATGCGCTTCATCGGCAACGCGTCGTCGGGCCGTATGGGCTACGACCTGGCCTTCGAGGCGGTCAGGCGGGGCGCCGAGGTGACTCTTGTCACCGGCCCCAGTCACCTCGTGGCCCCCGATGCGGCCACCGTCGTCGCGGTCACCACCGCGGCCGAGATGCGGGAGGCGGTGCGCAAGGCAGTTGCTTCCGCATCGGTCCTGCTGATGGCCGCCGCGGTCTCGGATTGGCGCCCCCTGCACGCCTCACCAGGCAAGCTCAAAAAGTCGAGCGGCCCTCCCCGGCTGGAGCTGGAATCCACGCCGGACATCCTTGCCGAGGTGGGGGAGCTGCGCAGGTCGGGCGGGCTGCCGGATCTCAGGGTCCTGGTCGGGTACTGCGCCGAGACCGAGAACCTCCGGGAAGCCGCCGCCGAGAAGCTGAAACGCAAGTCGTTGGATCTGGCCGTCGCCAACCTGGTGGGAGCAGGCGACTCCGGCGCCGGCCTGCCGACCCTGCGGGCCTTGACCCTGGACCGCCGGGGACACCTGGACGACCTTGGGGTCGTGAGCAAGAAGCAGCTGGCCCGCCGGGTGCTGGACCGGGTGGCGGAGCTGCTGGAGGCCGGGGACTGATTACGGGGCCCCGCTCCATCGGGGGCCTGTAGTAACCCCCCGGCGTTGCATTGACCCCGGTTCAGCGATAGCGTTAAAGCGTCTCGCCGGCTTGGTTCAAGCATCTTCGCCGGGGGCTGGGCACCCGGTATCGCCCATATAATCTTCTCGATCTCGCCCAAAAGGAGCCCTCATGGCACGCAGCAACCTGTTTACGTCCGAGTCCGTAACCGAGGGTCACCCGGACAAGCTGGCCGACCGCATCTCGGACGCCATCCTGGACGCAATCATGGCCGAGGACCCCTACGGCAGGGTGGCCTGCGAGACGCTCGTCACCACCGGCCAGGCGATCGTCGCCGGCGAGATCACCACCGACACCTACATCGAGGCCCGAGACATCGTTCGGAACACGATCACCGAGGTTGGCTACACCGACGCCAAGTACGGGCTGGACGGCGCCACCTGCGGAGTGCTGCTGGCTATCCAGGGCCAGTCTCCGGACATCGCTATGGGGGTCGACACCGCGTACGAAGCCCGGGCGGGAGCCGAGGGCGACCTGGACACGCTGGGAGCCGGCGACCAGGGCATGATGTTCGGCTTTGCCGCCAAGGAGCGCCCCGACCTGGACACCGAGCTCATGCCCGCCCCCATCTGGCTGGCTCACCGCCTGGCCCACCGCCTGTCCCAGGAGCGCAAGAGCGGTCGAATGCCCTACCTGCGCCCGGATGGCAAGACCCAGGTATCGATCAAGTACGAGGACGGCGTTCCCGTCGGCATCGGCAACATTTTGATCTCCGCCCAGCATGAGCCGGAGGTCGACATAGAGACCCTGCTCAAGCCGGACCTGCTGGAGTACGTGGTCAAGCCCATCGTCCCCGACGTCCTGTGGTCGGACGACTTCGAGTTCCTGGTCAACCCAACCGGCCGCTTTGAGATAGGCGGCCCGATGGGGGACACCGGTCTCACCGGCCGCAAGATCATCGTCGACACCTACGGCGGCTTCTGCAGCCACGGCGGAGGGGCGTTCAGCGGCAAGGACCCGACAAAGGTAGACCGCACCGGCGCCTATTTTGCCCGCTACGTGGCAAAGAACCTCGTGGCCTCCGAGGTCATGGACGCATGCGAGATCCGGGTGGCCTACGCCATCGGAGTCGCACACCCGGTTTCGATCAGCCTGGAGGACCGGGGCACCTGCAAGGTGGACCCGAACAAGCTGGAAAAGCTGGTGGGAGAGTTCTTCGACTTCCGCCCGGCGGCAATCATCCGGGATCTGGACCTGCGCCGGCCCATCTTCAAGGAGTCCAGCTCCTACGGCCACTTCGGCCGGACCGAGAAGCACTTCTCGTGGGAGCTGACCGACCGTGCCGAGGAGTTTGCCAAGGCCGCAGCCGGACTTTAGGCCGGCCCGCTTCCCGGGCTGAGCGCCGGAGCTGACGGTGCTGGCCGGCGTGGTGGTGGACCTTGCGGTCTGGGGCCTCGACAAGGAGCTCACCTACTCGGTTCCGCCCGAGCTCGCAGAGCGTGTCCGCATCGGCTCGATAGTGCGGGTCCCATTGCGAAACCGGCGGGTGAGGGGATGGGTGGTGAGCGTCGACCCCGAGTCCCCGGTCCCCCAGGGGGTGGTCGCCATCGCGGCAGTGAGCGGCCGGGGGCCGGTGTTCGACGCCGAGCTGCTGCAGATGTCCCGGGCTCTGGCCCGGCGCTACGTCCACCCGCTCAGCTCCTTTTTGTCGTTGTTCACGCCCGTGCGCCTGGGCC
>DATLGP010000293.1:0-1869 GCA_035540395.1 Actinomycetota bacterium | reverse complement strand
GCCCTACCATGGGGCCATGGGTGAATCGGTGGTAACCGAGCGGGCAACCGAACTGCTGCGCCAGCTAGCCGGGCCGCAGGCCGGATTTCGCGAGGGCCAGATGGAGGCCATCCGGGCACTGGCCGAGGACCGGGGCCGGGTGCTGGTGGTGCAGCGGACAGGTTGGGGGAAAAGCGCGGTCTATTTGATCACCACCAAGATCCTGCGCGAGGCCGGCTCAGGTCCCACCATCCTGGTTTCGCCCCTGCTGGCTCTCATGCGCAACCAGATAGCCATGGCCTGCCGGCTGGGCGTCCGGGCCCACACCATCAACAGCTCCAACGCCGAGGAATGGGAACGGGTCGAGGCGGCCATTGTGGGCGACGAGGTCGACCTGCTGCTCATCGCCCCCGAGCGCTTCGCCAACCGCCGGTTCCAGGAGCAGGTAATGCCGGTGATCGGCAGTCGGATCGGCCTGGTGGTGATCGACGAGGTTCACTGCATCAGTGACTGGGGCCACGACTTTCGTCCCGACTACCTGAGGCTGAAAAGCATCCTTGACCGGCTGCCCGCGGGCATCCCGGTGGTGGGTACCACCGCCACCGCCAACAACCGGGTGGTCGCCGACGTGGCGGGGCAGCTGGGGACAAGTCTGGTCCTGCACCGGGGAGGGCTGGCGCGCAGCGGGCTTCAGCTGCAGGTCTTCCGGATGCCGGACCCCGCCGAGCGGCTGGCCTGGCTGGTGCAGGCGCTGAAGGTCCTGCCGGGCACCGGCATCGTGTACTGCCTGACCATCCGGGATGTGGACCGCGTGACCGCCTGGCTGGACCGGCACGGCATAAAGGCCGCTTCCTACCATGGGGACGGCGAGGCGCCGGACCGGATGCAGACCGAACAGGACCTGCTGGAAAACCGGGTTAAGGCGGTGGTCGCCACCTCGGCCCTGGGCATGGGGTTCGACAAGCCGGACCTTGCCTTCGTCATCCACTACCAGTCGCCCGGCTCCCCCATCGCCTACTACCAGCAGGTCGGCAGGGCGGGGCGGGCGCTCGACCGGTCTTGGGGAGTGCTGCTGGCGGGCGAGGAAGACAAAGAGATCCAGGACTGGTTCATCAAAACTGCGTTTCCGCCGCAAGTTCTGGCCGAGCAGGTGGTGGGCATCCTGGAGGAGGCGGGGGCGTCGGTAGGCCTGGCTCATCTGGAGTCGCAGGTGAACCTCGGCCGTACCCGGCTGACCCAGATGATGAAGGTGCTGGAGGTGGAGGGGGCGGTTGAACACGCCGGGGGCGGCTATCGGCGGACCGAGCAGCCGTGGACCTACCCGGTGGAGCGGTTCAAGGGCGTTACGGCAGCACGGCGGCGGGAACAGCAGGTGATGGTGGACTACCGGGACCACACCGGCTGCTTGATGGAGTTTTTGGGACGCCAGCTCGACGACCCCGGGGCGGGACCGTGCGGCATCTGCATGAACTGCACGGGCTCCAAGATCCAGGTAAAGGTGGATCCCGCATCGGTGCGGGAGGCATCGGAATACCTGCACCGGCAGTCGATACAGATCGAACCCCGCAAGCAATGGCCCTCGAGCACCGGATTGCGCAAGGGCAAGATCCCGCCCGAGCTGCGCCTGGAGCCGGGCCGGGCGCTCGGAGAATGGGGGGACGGCGGCTGGGGCAACCTGGTCCGAAAGGGCCGGGAGCGCGACGGCGTCTACCACGACGCGCTTGTCGAGGCCTCGGTCCGCCTGATCCGGCAATGGAGCATGGACCCGGCCCCGGCGTGGATCACCTACGTCCCCTCGGTTGCCCGCCCGGCCCTGGTGGCCGGGTTTGCCGAGCGCCTGGCCCGGTCGCTGGATCTGCCGCTGCACCCCGTGGTGTCCAAGGTCGCGGC
>DATLGP010000292.1:0-8610 GCA_035540395.1 Actinomycetota bacterium | reverse complement strand
GCCCCGCTACAAGGAAGGCTACTTCCCGGTGCCGCCGATGGACCAGCACCAGGACCTTCGTTCCCAGATGGTTCTCAACCTGCGTCGCGTGGGCCTGGACATCGAGGTCCACCACCACGAGGTGGGCACCGCCGGCCAGGCGGAGATCGACCTGGGATTCGGCCCGCTGCTCAAGATGGCGGACGCTCTGATGCTCTACAAGTACGTCGTCAAGGGGACCGGCATGGCGGTGGGCAAGACCATCACGTTCATGCCCAAGCCGATCTTCCAGGACAACGGATCCGGCATGCACGTCCACCAGAGCCTGTGGAAGGATGGCGAGCCCCTGTTCTACGGCGATGGCTACGCCAACCTGTCCGAGATGGCCATTCACTACATAGGCGGGATCCTGCAGCACGCCCCCGCCCTGCTGGCTTTGGTTGCTCCTACCACCAACTCCTACAAGCGGTTGGTTCCCGGCTACGAAGCACCGGTCAACCTGGTGTATTCGCAGCGCAACCGCTCGGCCGCGGTCCGGATCCCGCTGTACTCGAAGAGCCCCAAGAGCAAGAGGATCGAGTTCCGTTGCCCTGATCCTTCCTGCAACCCGTACTTCGCCTTCTCGGCGATGCTGATGGCAGGTCTCGACGGAGTGAAGCGGGGCCTGATTCCCCCGGAGCCGGTCAACCGGGACATGTTCGAGCACGATGGGGACGCCGGCCCGGTGCCTACCGTACCGTCCAACCTGGAACAGGCGCTGGATGCCCTGGAGAGCGACCACCAGTTCCTGCTCGAGGGCAACGTGTTCACCCAGGACCTGATCGACACGTGGATCGACTACAAGCGGAACAACGAGGCGAAGGAGTTGAGCCTGCGGCCCCACCCCTTCGAGTTCTACATGTACTACGACATCTAGGGGGATGGGACGAGGGGAGGTCCTCATGCGGGCTCCGAAAGGCAAAGTCGCCCGCCTGAGGACCTCCCCTCTTTACCCCCCAGGTACCGCAGAGGCTCCACTCCGAATGGTCCGAAGAACAAGTCGCCCGCCTGAGGACCTCCCCTCTTTGGCCCCCAGGTACCGCGGAGGCTCCACTTCGAAGGTCCGAAGGCAAAGTCGCCAGCCTGAGGACCTCCCCTGTCCTCCGGGTCGTTAGGGTTTGGGCTGCTTTACCACCAGAGTCTTTGCAATCATGTCGTGCAGCGCCTGCTTGCGCGGCGTGAACGCCACCATGATGAAACCGATAAATAGGATGAGAGCCGAAAGAAACCTGCCCACGTACCGAATGGCGGCGGTTCCCATCGTTATGCGAGCCCCTGCCATGTCGGTCACCTTGAGTCCCAGGGCCAGCTTGCCGAAAGTGGCCTGGCGGGTGGAGCTCTCCATGCCGACGTAGTAGGCGATTCCTAGAAGAAATCCCAACAGGCTGGACAGGTTTCTGATCGCCGTCTCTGTCGCTCCAGCGGTCCCTAGAACCACTCCGATGATGGTTCCGAGGATAGCTCCGACGATGCCCAGCAGGAGTGAGTCGATCAGCAGAGCGCCGAACCGGGCCCAGAACCCTGCGTACTGAACGGCGCCTTCTGCTGCGGGCGCCGAGTCCTGATATGCGGTCATCTCTCCCCTCCCAGTTTTGCCTAGAGCCTACGCCTAAGGCTCACCCGCGTATAGAGCGGACTGGCGACGTCGACCCGCCTTGGACTGCCGATCCTCCGACCAGGTCGGGAAGTATCTGAGCCGGGCCAGGACCTTCGGTAATAAGCTTGGGGCATGAAGCGACTATGTGTCTTCGCCGGCGCCAGTCCCGGCGCCAGGCCCCAATACGCCCGGGCGGCCCAGGACCTTGCCAAGGCACTGGTTGAGCGGGATCTGATCCTTATCTACGGAGGCTGCCGGGTGGGGTTGATGGGAATCCTCGCCGACGCGGCCCTGGAGGCCGGCGGCGAGGTTATCGGTGTGATCCCCGAGCGGCTGTTCGCCAAGGAGATCCCCCACATGGGCCTTACCGAGCTGCACATCGTGAAGTCGATGCACGAACGTAAGCAGGTGATGGCCGACCTGTCCGACGGGTTCATTGCTCTGCCCGGAGGCGTCGGAACCCTCGAGGAGCTCACCGAGATCTACACCTGGGGGCAGTTGGGCCTGCACCGTAAGCCCTGCGGAATTCTCAACGTGGAGGGGTACTTCACCTACCTGATCCAGTTCCTGGATCACGCAGTTCACGAGAGGTTCCTGAAGCCCACCCACCGGGACACGCTGCTGGTAGGAACCGAGCCGGGGCCCCTGTTGGACGAGTTCGCCTCCTACCGGGCGCCTCGCCTGGGCAAATGGCTGGATCGGGCGAGCACTTAGCCCGCCGGTTACTCGGGGCGGTACCGGTTGGTTATCGGTAGCCTGCGGTCCCGGCCGAAGGCCCGGGACGTGACCTTTATTCCCGGGGCGGCCTGGCGCCGCTTGTACTCCGCCCGGTCCACCATCTCCGCCACCCGCTTGACCATGGCGCGGTCGAAGCCGAGGGCGGCAATCTCGTCGATGCCGAGGTTGTCCTCCACGTATGCCTTGAGGATCGGATCCAGGACCTCGTAAGGGGGCAGTGAGTCGGTATCCAACTGCCCGGGGGCCAGCTCGGCAGTGGGAGGCCTTTCCAGGATGGACGGTGGGATGACCTCACTCTGGGAGTTTCTCCAGTGGGAGAGCTCGTAGACCAGGGTCTTCGGGACATCTTTGAGCACGGCGAACCCTCCGGCCATGTCTCCGTACAGGGTGGCGTATCCCACTGCGATCTCCGACTTGTTTCCGGTGGAGAGCACCAGCCGGCCGGTCAGGTTGGACACGAACATCCACAGGTTCCCCCGGATGCGGGCCTGAAGGTTTTGGTCGGCGACCGAGTGCTCGGCGGCCGGGAAGTCCTCCTCCAGCGTCCGGCGCATCGCGGCGAGTGCCAGTCCGATGGGCATGGTGATCAGCTCGAATCCGAGGTTCTCGGCAAGCTGCTTGGCGTCCTGGGTGCTCTGGGACGAGGTGAATTCGCTGGGGTTGCATATCCCGAGCAGGTTCTCCGGGCCTATGGCATCGGCCGCAACAGCCGCGGTAAGGGCTGAGTCGATGCCCCCGGATATCCCGGCCAGCGCCTTGGAAAACCCGTTCTTGGCCATGTAGTCGCGCACACCTACCACCAGTGCGCCGTACACCTCCGCCGCCGGATCGAGCTCGATTGCGATCTTGGGCTCCAGGGCGGATTGCGGCGGTTGCACCCCGGAGTTGAGGTCGACGACTATGACTGTTCCGGGCTCATCCCGCTCGGAGGCGCCCTTTCCCACCAACAGTCCGTCGTCCGCCGCCTCCCAGTCCTCGGCGCCGACCTGTGCGTCCGGGTCGAAGTCGAAGACCAGCAGCTCCTCATGGAACTGCTCCGCCCGGGACAGCAACTTGCCCTCAGCCGACACGACGAACGACTGGCCGTCGAAAATCACCTCATCGCCGCCCCCCACGCAGTTCACGTAGGCAACGGCGACCTGGTGCTGCCGGGCCCGCCGCTGGACCAGCTTTAGCCGTTCCCGCCCCTTGCCGGCATGGAAGGGCGAGGCGTTGAGATTGATGACTATCGAGGCACCGGCGGCGGCGCAGTCGGCATGGGGACCGTTTTCAAGCCACAGGTCCTCACACACGGTCAACCCGAGTGTCAGCTCGTCGATCTCGGCGAGGATTACGTCGTCACCCGGGGTGAAGAACCGCCGTTCGTCGAACACGCCGTAATTCGGCAGGTGATGTTTGTGGTACATGCCCTTGATCCGGCCGTTGCCCAGCAGTGCCGCGGAGTTGTAGAGACGGCCGTCCTGCTCGTCGACGCAACCCACGACCGCGGATATCCCCGTGGTGGACGCTGCGATTTCCTCCAGGCACCGGCGACCGTCGGCCAGGAAGGACTTCTTGAGGAGCAGGTCGTCCGGCGGGTATCCGCTGATCACCAGCTCAGGAAAGGCCACAAGCTGCGCCTGCAGGGACTTTGCCTGTTCGATATAGCGTCCAACGAGCGCGCTGTTGCCCCAAACGTCGCCTATGGTCGGGTTCAGCTGGGCCAGAGCAATGCGGATCATGGTTAAAGATTAGCCCTTCGAGCCCGTCGATCGGAGGCCGCGTGGGTTTAGAAGAAAAATTTGGCGCGGTCCAGGCACATTTGAATCGCGGCTAATCCCTGAGCGTGGGACGGTCTACGGGGCAGCGATACCGGGCAGCTCGACCACCATGCGGCAACCCGAGGGCTGGCGGGACTCGACTCGAATCTGGCCGCCGTGAAGATCCACGATCCAGCGGGCGATTGCCAGCCCCAGGCCGGTTCCTCCCTGGGTGGAGGATCTTGCGGCATCGGCTCGGTAGAAGCGCTCAAAAACCCGGCTGGCCTCGTGCTGGGGGATTCCCGGGCCCTCGTCCTCCACTTCGATGGTGACCAGTCGCAGATCCCCTCGGGCAGAAACGAGGACCTCGGCGTCGTCGGGAGAGTGGCGGACCGCGTTCTCGATCAGATTTGCCACCACCTGATGCACCCGTTCCGGATCCCCGTCCGCGGCGAGGTCGGCGGGGTTCACCCTCACCGACAGATGCACATTGTGCGAATGAAGCTTGGACTCACGCACTGCCTGTTGGAGAAGGTCGTCCAGGCGGAAGTGGACCCGCTGCAGGGGAACGGCTCCCGACTCCAGTCGGGAGAGGTCGAGAAGCTGCGTTACCAGCCTTCCTAGTCTTCGAACCTGTTCGTGCATTGTCGTGAACGTGACCGGGTCGGGCTCCTCCACCCCGTCGATGAGGTTCTCCAGAACCGCCTGCAAGGCGCTGATAGGCGTTCTCAGCTCGTGCGACACGTTCGCTATGAGGTCGCGGCGCATCCGTTCGACCTGCTCCAACTCGGAGGCCATTGAGTTGAATGCCCGGGCGAGGTCACCCACCTCGTCGCGCGACGAAGCCGTTACCCGCCGGGAGTAGTCGCCTCTGGCCATGCTCTGGGCGGCCGACGCCATCTCCCGAAGGGGCGAGGTCATCCCGCGTGCCAGGAATTGAATCATCAGGAGCGCCAGAGCCCCCGATGCGATGCCCACCAGCACCAGCGGCACCCCGGCGCGGATGCCGAGGGTATGGACGGCTACGGTGACCGCCACCGAGGCTACGATGACTACCGTAAGTTTGGTCTTGATGGAGGACAGTGGGTCGAGCGGTCTCACTAGCCCCCAACTTCCACCGCGTAGCCGACGCCGTGGACCGTGCGCAACAGATCCGATCCGAGCTTGCGCCGCAGGGCGCCAACGTGAGAATCCACCGTACGGCCACCAAAGCCCTCCCGGTATCCCCAAATTTCCGAAAGCAGTTGTTCCCGGGTGAAAACCACGCCGGGACGCGCAGCCAGCGTGTACAGCAGCTCGAACTCTATGGGTGTGAGGTGGATAACCTCCTCCTCCCGGCGGACCTGCCGGCGAGCCGGGTCCACCTCCAGGTCGCCTACCCGAAAGATTGTCTCGGGGGGCGATGGGAACTTACGTACCCGCCTGAGCAGAGCCCTCACCCGCGCCACCAGCTCCCGGGGGCTGAACGGCTTGGTCATGTAGTCGTCGGCGCCGATGCCCAGGCCGACGAGCATGTCGGTCTCCGAATCCCGCGCGGTCAGCATGAGCACCGGGACCGGGCGTTCCCGCTGGATCCGCCGGCAGACCTCCAGGCCGTCGAAGCCCGGGAGCATGACATCAAGGACCACCAGGTCGGGCCGGGTTCTCTGACACAGTTCCACTCCGGAAGGCCCGTCGGGGGCGACCTCTACCTTGAACCCTTCGCGACGCAGGCGGGCGGCCACCGCAGCAGCAATGATCGACTCATCCTCGATTACTGCGATTGTCGGGAAATCCATGGTCTCAGTCTAGGAACTAGTTGTCCGAATCACCGGTGGACGGTGTCGAGATTTTGTAGAGATTGCCCGTGCCCTACTGAGTGCCGTCCTGAACGAACTCGAAGTGCATGCCGTCCGGGTAGCTCCAATGGCCGCCCCAGCTGAAACCGTGCCTCTCCATCACCTCGACCAGGCGCAAGTCCATGGTGGGCGGCTGACCGTAGAGGTTGCCCGAGACGTTGAAGTCGAAGGCGGCGCCCCACGCGTGGCGCGACAGTCCGGCCTCCTTACCCGAGCGGATGAATCGAGGCGAGAAACAGCCGCCGAATTCACCGGGCCGGATCAGACCCCCAAGGCCCTGCTGCTCCACCTCCTCGAGCGCCCGGGCGATCTGGGGTATGAGCTTTTTGTGGCAGCGAAAGGTGCCCAGGAGGGGAATGGTGGCGATCTCGGTGTTTTCATCGATCCATGCCTGGTCGATTTGAATGTTGGTACCCGCGCCGGTCACGGCTGAGAACTCCCCAAACGTCGCTTTGATATGGGCAAGCGAGAGCAGCGGCGACAGGTTGGTAGATGCACCGCTTCCGGCGGGGCCGCGAACCCGCATCGTCGCTTCTTGGGGGATCGCAGCTCGTATCGTGTCCTCGACGAGCTTGCCTGCTCCGACCTCCCGGAGCCCGATCACCAGGTAGCGCTTGTCGTTCAGCGACAGGAGCCCCCCGGTGGCGTGGGAGATCACTATTTCGTGGTTGCGCACCAGGTGGTCATCCACGACGCCGACGACCGGAATGGAATGCACGGGAAAGTGCAGGACCCCGGTTTCGGTTATGCCGCGAAGCGCCGCCCCGGTTCGGGAAAGAATTGCACCGCCGTGGGCAAGCTCCGAGATCTTGTCACGAAAGGGTGCGGGCACCAGGTCCCGGAACTGCTCGGGATCCACCGACGCGACATCGACGGGCACCTGGTAACCGGGGGCCGGGGCAATGGGGGGATCGCCGGCATCGGTGGTCCAGGCGTTTAGCCACCGGGTGCCGCTGTTCACTTCGGCTACGCCGGTGACTTCGGAAAGGCTTTTGGCGGCCGCAGTAACCGCCGCCACGCGCTCGGGCCCGGGAAACGTCACCAGCGCGGGCAGGAGCTCGCGGGCAGCGGACTCCGCTGCCACCTTTACCTCCGCCTCGCGAGGCGGCAGCCGGAACCCGGTCAGCGCGAGCAGCATCAACGTTCCAATGAGGAACAGGCTCATTCCGGGCGCGATTAAGATCGCTCGTTTTTTCATGAGTACCCTTTTTGGGGAGTCGGGCTTTTGTGTGTTGATCCGGGTATATCGGCACAACCGGATCCGTCATTCAGCTTTTTGTGAAGGTGCGCGGCGAGCAGTATGCAAGAACACGCGTTCGTTGGCAAGGAAAAAAGGTGGCTTTAGATGGTTCAGGTCGTTTACGACGGCCCATGGCGGGGAAATTTATTCCGGATACGGCTGAGCCAAAATAGTGGACCGACCTCGATTTCATAGTGGATCAGGTAATTTTTGGGGCCGGCGATGGAGTTCGGCCGGGATTGTCGCGCCCGGACTGGACTTGCCCCTGATTGCCGTGTAACGCTACGCGGGTGACGGCTCTCCTGCGGTAAGGCGAACGTGTCTGGGATCTTCCCCGCCAGGCGGGTGGGAAGGCAGGTGCCCGCGTCCCGCAATGCCCTCATCGCGGCGCTTTGCTGCTGCCTGGTGGTCCTCCAATCGTGTGCCCTGTCCACCAACGCTGCCGACTCGAGGGTAAAAAGGATCGCATTCCTGAGGTCGGTTTCAACCCCCGGCTCGGTCACCGACCAGGCTTTCATCGACGAGCTTGCCACCCACGGATTTTTCGAGGACCGGAACCTGGTAATCGTCGGAGGCAAGGGAGACGAGGTGTTTCCCGACCCAGATTCGGCGAGAGCCGCCGTCAACCGGTGGCAGCAGGAGGGGATCGACCTCATCGTGGCTTACTCCACGAGTGGGGCGGAGATCGCCCGGGACAACGCACCGGACGCACATGTGCTGTTTTTGGTGAACGACCCCGTCGCGGCAGGTTTCGTGCGTGACGAGAACCGGCCCGACGGCAATATGACCGGTGTCACGTTCCGGATTCCGGCCGATCGAATGCTCTCTCTCGTAAACAGGATCATGCCCGGGGTGAAGCGAATCGGTCTGCCGTACCCTCCGGCCGACCCGGCTGCGATTCCCAGCCGTGACCAGTTTGCCCAAGCCGCCCGGGCCCAGGACCTTCAACTGCTGGCAGAGCCGTTTTCAGATGAGCCGGACCTGAACCGGGCGGTCGATGCACTGGTTGTGAGCGCGGGGGCCGAGGTGCTGCTGGCGTCTGTTTCGCCCACGGCCACCCGCGCGCTGCCGCAACTGGCCGAGGCTGCGGGCCGTCACCGGGTGCCGTTCGTGGCCAACGTCGGCTCGGCCGAGCGGGCCCTGCTCACTCTTTCGCCGGACGGACAGGGCATCGGCGAGCAGTTGGGCCGCCAGGCCGCCCGGCTGCTGAATGGAGCAAAGGCCGAATCGGTGCCGGTTGAGGACCCGCGCCGGTTCCAGCTCACATTGAACGAGAGTGTGGCGGCGGAGCTCGGGATAGCGCTGCCGGCCGACGTGGTGCGAGAGGCACATGTCGTCCGCCGGTAAGCCGGCTCCCTCGCCGGTTGTCCGGATTAGCGGACCTTCGGTGCTTTGGCGCCTGGTTGTGGCGGTGGTGGTCGCTGGGCTCGTGACCGGGGT
>DATLGP010000291.1:0-1637 GCA_035540395.1 Actinomycetota bacterium | reverse complement strand
GGGTGGGGGTCTTTTTTTGTTCGGTCTTGCTTTCCTTGTCGCCGCAGTGAGGGGTCAAACCGTGAGCGGTTCTCCTCCGGGGGCGTCGGCGCTGACCGCCAGCGAACGAAGCGAGGTCAAGATGTAGTCGGGCGCGGGTTCGAGCAGCCTGTCCGCCAGACTGAGTCCGGTAAGAACGAGGGCGCCGTGCCAGCCGATACTCTTGGCGCCGGCAATGTCGGACTCCACGCGGTCGCCGATCATCAGCACCTTGTCGTGACCGATCCGTTGCGCCGCCGCCCTCATCATCGGCTGTTCCGGCTTGCCGAGAACGGTGGCAGTCCTCCCTGACGCAGCCTCAACCGCAGCCACGATCGAGCCCGTCCCCGGTAGCATGCCTCCGTTCTCTACCGGCATCACGGGATCTTTGTTCAGAGACAGGAAGCTGGCACCCGCCCTCACCGCCTGGGCGGCCAGCCCCAATCGCAGATAGCTGAAGTCGGTGTCCCTGCCGACCAGGACCAACTCGGCGGTCTGCCCGGCTTCCAGGTACCTGATGCGCACCAGGTCGGCCAGCTGGGCGGCCACGGTTTGCGGCGCCAGCACAAAGGCGGGTGCGTTGCGCAGGCCATGCTGGTTGATCCAATCACGAGCGACAAGGCTCGTGGTCAGGACCTCCTCGGTGGACAGCCGAAACCCCCCGGCCGCCAGGCGCTCAACCACCTCGGTCGGGTGGTAGCCGCCGTTGTTGGTCAGCAGCAACATCGGCTTGCCGGTGGCCCGTATCGCCGTCAAGCCTTCCACCGCACCCTCGATCAACACCTCTCCCCGCCAGACCACGCCGTCGAGATCGATCGCAAACGCGTCGTATTCCTCCAGCAAATGGGCGGCGCCGTTCAACTGGACCGGGTTCGAAGCGCTCAAGACGCCAACCTGTCCAGCGCCCGCCGGTAGTCCTGGGAGTCGGGTTTCATCGCGATGGCGATCTTCAAAAGCCCGGCCGCCCGGGAACGGTCACCCAGCCGGGCGCGGCACAGGGCAAGCCCGAAGTACGGGTAGTGGTCGGCAGGGTTGAGCTGCATGGCGGCCTCGAACTCCTCGCCGGCCCGCTGGGTCTCGCCGATGTTGTACAGGGCCCGGGCAAGGGCCTCGCGGACCGAGCCCTTCTCGGGCTCCAGCTCGCAGGCACGCTGCAGAACCAGGGCAGCCTGGTGGTTGCGGCGGGCGGCCAGATGCTCCAGGCCTCTGGTCCACAGCTCGTAGGCGTCTTTGGCATTCATCTCTCCACTATCGCGCCAGCCGGGGGTGCCCGGCTGAATTCCCGCCCGGTTCACCGCAACGCCGCGGCAACCACCCAGCCGTGATAAAAACCAGTGTGCCCCGCATCGAGCCCTTTCGTGCCGTTCGCTACCGCCCCGGAACCGATCTCGGGATGGTCTCCGCCCCACCCTACGACGTGATCTCCCCCGAGGAGCAGGCGCGTCTCGAGAAATCGCACCCGAGTAACATTATCCACGTCACCCTGGGGACCGAGCGCCCCGGAGACGATATCGCAGAAAACCGGTACTCCCGGGCCGCGAGCACCTTCCGGAAATGGCTGGAGACCGGTCTGCTGGTGGCCGACGCCGAGCCCCACCTGTACCTGTACCGCTCCGACT
>DATLGP010000290.1:0-1587 GCA_035540395.1 Actinomycetota bacterium | reverse complement strand
GCTCTACGGACAGTTCCCCTACAACATCAAGTTCTTCATCGAGGGCGAGGAGGAGTCCGGAAGCGTTCACTTCGAACGTATCTGTGAAGCCTTTCCCGAAGAGCTCAAGTCCGACGACTGCGTGTGGGAAGGCGGCTGGTTCGACCTCGACGGCCGGCCCGAGATGTACTACGGCTGCAAGGGCCTCCTTTATATGGAACTCAGCCAGAAGGCGATCACCGGAGATCAACACTCCTCGATCGCGGTTTATGCACCTTCGGCCGCCTGGAACGTGCTGAGGGCGGTCAACTCGCTGAAGGATGCCGCCGAGAACATCGTGGTGGAAGGCTTTCACGACCGCATCGTTCCTCCCGGCCCCCGGGAGAAGGAGCTGATCGACAAGATCCCGTTAAACGAAGAGGCGATGCTCAAGCGCCTGGGCATCAAGAAATTCGTAAAAGGCCTGCGGGGCAGCGCCCTGAAGTACGAGCTCCTGTACGCCCCCACGGCCAACATCGCCGGCTTCAACACCGGCTACACGGTCCCCGGAGGACAAAAGACCGTCCTTCCCGCCGAGGCAATGGCCAAGGTGGACTTCCGGCTGGTCCCCGACCAGGACGGCACCGAGATTGCCGGACTGGTACGCCGCCACCTCAAGGAGCACGGTTTCGACGACATCGAGGCTCACGTCCTGAGCCACGAGAACCCCTCGCGGTCCCCACTGGATTCAACCCTCGGACGAGCCGCGGAGGCGGCGGCCGCCCGGTGGTTCAAGGACCCGCTCACCATCTATCCGTACATGTGGGCGACCGGGCCGATGTTCCCGATAGCTCAGGGCCTCGGCATCCCGATCTGCTCTCCGCCGGGAGTCGGCCGGCCGGACTCGAACCTGCACGCACCCAACGAGCACATCCACATCGACGATTTCTACGAGATCATCGGCTACACCGTGGCCTACCTGCGGGAGTACGGGGAAACCGCCCCGTCGTAGTGCGGGTATTTTGATGACAGTGAGTTACGACTCGATCATCGTCGGCGGCGGGATCGTCGGGCTCAGTATCGGCTGGAGAGCCTGCCAGCTGGGACTCTGTGTCCTGGTGCTCGACCGATCCGCTTCTCCGAATGCCGCATCCGCGGTGGCCGCCGGCATGCTTGCGCCGGTTACCGAGACCACCTTCGGCGAGGATGCGCTGCTCCGGCTGAACCTCGAGAGCGCCCACCGGTGGCCTGCTTTCGCCGAGGAGTTGTCGTTCAGTGCCGGCCTTCACCTGGCCGATCACCCGCCGGGAATTCTTCATGTTGCGCTGGACAGGGACCAGGCGGAAGCCCTCAGACGGCTCTTCGACCACCAGCAGAGCCTGGGGTTGCAGGTCGAGTGGCTGAGCTCCATCGCCTGCCGGCGGCTGGAGCCTGGGCTCCACCCGTCGGCTCGCGCCGGGATCTTCGCCGGTGATGACGCAGCGGTGGATCCCCGCCGGGTAGTCGAGGCGCTCGAGATTTCCCTGCGGGCAGGTCCCACCGAGGTCCGGCGCGGCGCCGAGGTGGTGGAAGTGATGTTCGGGGCGAATCCGGGCGTGAGGCTCGCCGGAGGAGAAGTGATCTCGGCAG
>DATLGP010000289.1:0-2094 GCA_035540395.1 Actinomycetota bacterium | reverse complement strand
GGCAGACGTTCCGGGGGCCCCCTGGCCCGACGACCCCGAACCGCCCGAGGAACCGCCCTTGGCGGCCTCGGCGGAGCCTGGAGCGCCGCTTCTAGCCGTTGCGGCGGCCTGGCTGGGGTTCGGCTTGGCCGGTTCGATTCTGGCGCCGGCGTAGCTACCGGACCCGCCCGCCGCACCTCCTACGCCGCCCGGGCCACCCTCAGCGGATCCACGAGAACCGCTCGATGGCTCGGAAGCCGAGGGTTCCTTCGGATCCTCACTGGAGAAGAGGATTGCGAGCGGGCTCCCGGGCTTGACTCCGGCGAGGCTTGAGATCGGGACCACCTGGGGCAGCAGCAGGAGCGCCGCCATGACGGCCGTGACAAACCCAACGGTGTTGAACCTTGCCCGAAGGGGGACGGACGACGGCGACCGGCGGCGCGGCTGGAAGGCCGGCATCGCAAGCCGGCCCCTGGCGGTGCCGGCTCCTGCCGGCTGGTTGACCAGTCGCTCCTCGGCGTCGGCCAGCTCGTCGAGGGCCATCTTTCTCACCTTGCTTGCCCGCTTGTTCACCCGGGCCCAAAACGGGCCGGGGAAGACCGGGACCACTTCGGCTTCGGCCTCAACCGTCAGCAGCGCATGCTCGGCCTGGCTCAGCTCCTCCCGGGTGATGGCTCGAACCTGGTCCACCCGGTGGTGGACGGCGGCCCAGAACTCTCCGTCGAAGTCGGGCTCAATCGGCTGCTTGCTCAACCCAGATCCTCCCGGCCGTCGGAAAGGTCTTCCCGCAGTGCCCGAAATGCTCTTTTGAGGTGGGTTTTCACCGATGCGACCTCCACGCCCATCCGGCGGGCGGCGCTGCTGCGGTCCATGCCTTCCAGGTAGCAGTAGGTAATGGCTTCCCTCTGGCGCTTGGGGAGGGTCTTGACCGCCTCCTCGATTACCAGACGCGACAACAGGCGGTCGGGGTCGTGGCCGTCCCGCTCCGGGCGTTGGTCGGTCCACCATTGCAGACGCTTGCGTTGCCGGTTGAGGCCGCGCAGCTTGTTCTTCGCGATGTTCTTGGCGACGGTGGTGACATAGCTCTCGTTGTTGGAAGGCGGCTCGAAGCGAGCCAAAAGCGTGATCATCGTCTCGCTCGCCACATCCATCGCCTCCGAATGGTCCTTCAAGATCTGAGTGGCAACCCCGTAGGCAATGCGAGCAAGCGCCTCGTGCTCCGGCCTGGCCAGCGATTCGCTCATCTTCGTTTCTAGCTGGTCTCGGTGCGGCGCAGAAGGAACTCCTTCAATCGCGCTTGGACCTATTGGGTTGCCCATTGGTAGATCGAACACCATAAAGACGGGCTGCGGGGGACATTTGTTGGAATAAACGCGGCATTAATCGAATTCATTTGATTAGAAGTCGAAAAAACTGACACGGTATGTAACCCGCGAGCGGCTTCGGTGGTGTTGGTAAAGCACAACGAAAAAAGCAACGTTCCCAGCAGTGCGGAGGCCGGCAATGACTTTGATTCAGGTGGCTCTAGCAATACCAGCAGGATTCTTCGTGTGGACCCTGGTCCGCGATTTCTTTGCCGGACTCGGCGAGGACCGGCTTTGGGGTGACCCCGAGATCGAAGAGACTGCGATTCCTTCATCCGGGCGGGAGTGGGAAACTCTATCCGCCAAGGTCTACGACTACAGGCCGCCCCGCCAGTCGGCCGGCGGCCTGGCTCAGCTTCCCCTCGACAGCGAAGCCTGAGCAAAACGTCCCTCCTTCGAGCGGCCTTGCGCCGCTCGGGGGAGGACGACGAACCGCCTGGCCGCAAGCCGGGCCTGCGTGGGCCGGTCGTCCGACCCCTTCTCTTCCCCCAGCGCTGATCTCCAGCCGCAATGAGGGATTTCACACGCCGGTATCACCGGCGGCAATTTTAGGTTCCCAAATTCCGGGCAGGATGCTACTCAGATTGCCGTCTGGAAGGGGACGAAATGCGCAAACTCTTGTTGTTGGTCGGCGTTGTGAGCCTGGCGCTCGGCGCGGTTGCTTGCGGAAACAACGAACCGGCGGAGATTACCCCCCGGGCCACCGCCGGGGACCCGGCCGTGACTGGTGGCCAGGGCCAGGCCGGCCCCG
>DATLGP010000288.1:0-6081 GCA_035540395.1 Actinomycetota bacterium | reverse complement strand
CGACCTGCTGGGCGTGGATCTCTCCGCGGAGCAGATGTCCGGCGCGCTTGCCCGCCTGGGGCTCAACCCGCAGGGCGAGAACAGCTTGATCCGCACCACGGTTCCCACCTTCCGGGTAGACCTGAAGGGCGAGGAGGACCTGGTGGAAGAGGTGGCGCGGGTGATCGGCTACGACGCGATTCCCACCACGCTTCCGGCCGGATCCAACCGGGCCGGCAAACTCTCCGACGAGGAGAGGCTGCTGCGCAAGCTGCGGCGGGCGCTGATCGGCGCCGGCCTATTCGAAGCGCGCACCTCCAGCCTGGTCGGCGCAGCGGACCTGGAGAAGATCGGGATTAGCGCGGAGCGAGCCACCCGGCTGGCGAACCCGCTCAGCCAGGACGAGTCCCTTCTCCGTCCGTCGATCCTCCCGGGACTGCTCCGCTCGGCGGCGGTCAACTTCTCCCGACGGCCGGGTGACGTGCGGCTCTTCGAGATCGGTAAAACCTTTCACCCCAACGGCGTGGATGCTCCCACGGAACGGTTGAGGTTGGCCATCGCGCTCGGCGGGGTGACGCCGCAGGAGTGGCACTCGCCGGCGCGAGAGTTGGACTTCTACGACCTGAAGGGTGCGGTTGAGACGGTTCTAAGAACCCTGAGCATCAGGGACGCGTCGTTCGAGGAGCGGCAGGAGAGCCCGTTCCACCCCACCAGGGCGGCCGGCTTGTTTGCCGGCGACGGCACCCGGCTGGGCAGCTTCGGAGAGATGCAGCCGCAGGTCGCAGACCGGGCAGGGGTGCCGGCGCGCTTCGGTGTGGGGGAGTTCGACCTGGATGCAATGCTGCCGCTGGCCGGCGAACCCATGCCGCCCCCCGACCCGAGCAGGTTCCCGGCGGTGCTGCTGGACCTGGCGGTGGTGGTTCCCGACGCCGTCGATTCCAAAAGCCTGCTGACTACCGCCGAAGCCGCAGGAGGCTCCCTGCTGGAGAGCGTCCGGCTGATAGACGTCTACCGCGGCGAGCAGGTGGGGTCGGGAAAAAAGAGCATTGCCATTGCCATGGCCTTCCGCAGTCCGGAGCGCACCCTGGGCGAAGGGGAGGCAATCGAGTCGCGCGACGCCATAGCCAAAGCGATCGTGGACCGCTACGGAGGAAGGGTCAGGGCGTAGCCGCCCGCCCGGACCGGCCTGCGCCTGCTCAGGGGGCCAGCCGCTCCACGACCCACTCCGTGCCGGCCCGCCGGTAACGCAGGCGGTCGTGCAACCGGTTGGGCCGTGCCTGCCAGAACTCCACGGCATCCGGAACCAGTCGCAGACCGCCCCAGTGGGCGGGCCGGGGCACCGGCACGCCCGGGGGAAACTCGGCCAGCAGCTCGGCGTGGCGGTCTTCGAGGACCTTGCGGGAAGCAATCACCTGGGACTGGGGACTGGCGAGCGCGCTCAGCTTGGACAGGTGCGGGCGGGCGGCGAAGTAGGCATCCGATTCGGCCGCGCCCAGGCGCTCCACCCGGCCGTCGGCCACCACCTGGCGATGAAGGCCGTACCAGGGGAACAGCAGTGATGCTGCCGGGTTCTCGGCCGCCTCCCGGCCCTTCCGGGACGAATAGTTGGTGTGGCAGACGAAGCCGCCTTGGTTCACGCCGCGCAGCAGCACCGAACGGGTGCTCGGTTTTCCCTCGCGCGTAGCGGTGGCCAGAACCATCGCATACGGCTGGGGCACCTCGGCCCGGAGGGCATCCTCCAGCCACAGCAGGAACTGGTCCAGCCAGCTGCCCGAAAGATCGGCCTCGGTCAGTGCCACCTGCCCGTTTCGACCTGGGGCGACAAGCCCAACGTTCCCCCTCTCCCAACCGGAAATTCGAGCGCCACTTTAACCGCTAGGACCCTCGGTGAAGCGCCTTGCCGCTTACAATTCCACGATGGACCTACCGGCCGCCGCCCGGCCGCTTTTCGACCTGCCTCCGGAGGAGTTCACCGCCGGGCGGGACCGGATATCCAAGCAGCTGAAGAGCTCAGGAGACTCCGACGGGGCGGCTGCCGTCAAGGCACTGAAGCGCCCCAGCGTCACCGCCCATGCCCTTAATCTCGTCGCCCGCCGCCATCCCGACCTGATCGGCGAGCTGCTGAAGGCCGGCGACGACCTGGGGAGCGCGCGGTCCAGGGCCGCCATGGAGAGTGCCAAGTCGGAGCGCCAGAAGGCGATCGGGTCGATCATCACCCGGGCCGCGGCTCTCCTTGCGGAGCAGGGTCGCCCGGTGACGGCTCAGCTGAAGGAGAAGCTCACCGAGACGCTGCTGGCCGCCGCCACCGATCAGGACACCCGGCAGCGTCTGGAAAACGGGTCCCTGCTGAAGGAGGCGGTTCCCGGCGGTCTTGGCGCGCCGGTTACCGCGTTCGCCCCTCAGCCGGGGGAGGGTAGCCGATCCAAGGCCGGCGAGCGCTCCCGCAAGCTGAGGGAACAGGCCGAAGCCAAGCTGGAGGACGCGAACAATGCCCGGGCCGACTCGCAGCGGGCGAGCCGTGAGTCGGCGCAGCTTGCCGAGGCGGCGGCCGCCGCCCGGGAGCGTGCCGAGAAGCTGGCCAACATCGCACGAAGGTCGGAGGAGATCGGAAGGGCGAAGCTGGCCGAGGCCGAGGAGCTGGAGAAAGCGGGAGGCTAGACAGGCTCAGGGGACCGCCGGCTCAGGTGGTCTCGAACGACACCGTTCCGCCGGTGGAGCCGAGGATCCGCACCATCTCCTCGGATGTTGCAGGTGGGACCTCGGCCGCCATCATGTTGATCACGTTGCGCTGGATGGTGGCGTAGTCGCCCTGCTCCAGGAGACCTTCGGACCCCCGGAGGGGCTTGAGGGACTTGCCGGGAGCGGCAGCGTAGTTCATGGCCATGTTCTGCGAGAACACCACAAGTGCACTGCCGTCGGTCCTCTTGAAAGCCTGAAGGGGAAACTCTCCGGCCTCCACCTCGACGGTCGCGGTTATCTCGGCCGCCGCCTCGCGCTCGGCCTGCGCCCTCAGGCCCTGAGAAAGCTGACTGGTGTAAGGCCCCGGGACGAAGATCGACGAATCGACCTCGGTCTGGTAGCTAGACAGGTATTCGGCAAGCTCCTCGGATACCCGGTGGGGGGCGAGCTTGTATTCGCCCGCTTCTTGTTCGGAGACCGTCTGGGCGAACCCGTCCTGGTCCACCTCGATCTCGGGTGCGGCGAAGTCGGCAGGAAGGACCACGTACATGGCCAGCTTCCACGGTTCGTCTGCCGCGGCCTTCTCGTACGTCCAGAGCCAGTTGGTGGCGGGGATGGAGGGGTTGTCCGGGGCGTCGGTCTTCACGAAGGCCACGAACTGAGCCGGGTAGTCGGTCTGCCGGGGAACGAAGGTGACGGCCTCCTCGATTTCCCCGGGGCTGCCGATAGAAGAGCTGCCCAGGGCCCGCGCCCGCTTGAAGACCGCATCGTCGACATCCAGGGCCGGCGAGGTCTCAACCGAAGCCTGCGTCGACTCATCCAGGGTGGCGTTGGCCTGATCGGACCCGGCGTTGACCTCGTCGACGATGTTGCGGGCGTCGGCGGGCAGCAGGACCGGATCCCGGGAAACCTCCACCGAGCCGGTGCCGGGTCCGCCGCCGTCGCCGTTGCCCCCACAGGCTGCCAGCAGCGACAGGCTCAGCAGGAGGGCGGGAAGAATGCGCATCCGGCGCCACGCGGCGGCCGGGGTGCTCGACGGTTCCATGGAACCACGATATACCGGAACCGCCAAGCTCACGAGGATCACAAGGGCCGCGCCCGGTCGGAAAAGGGGACCCGGTGCGCCGTCGGAGCGTTCTCGCTGCTCGTGCTATTTCGCAGACAGAGCAATACCATCTTCAGACGAAGGTGGATGGACGGCCTGCTTGCGACGGTCAGGCAACCGGTTCTCTGCTGTGATGTCCGACGGAGGTGCTACTCGGTGAAGGCGGAGAACGGCAAGGCCCGAACGCTGGTCATGGTGCCCACCTTCAACGAGGCCGCCGGGATAGAAGCCCTTTTGGACGCGGTGATGGCGGCCCATGAGAGTCTCGAGGTACTGGTGATCGACGACGGCTCCCCCGACGGCACCGGCGAGGTCGCGGACAAGTATGCCGCCGGACAGGAACGGGTCCGGGTGCTGCACCGGGAGTCCAAGCAGGGACTCGGCAAGGCGTACGTCGCGGGCATGAAGGTCGGTCTCGAAAAGGGCTTCGACCGGATGATCGAGATGGATGCCGACCTTTCGCACGACCCGGCGGACCTGCCGAGACTGATCGCAGCCTCCGAAAAAGCAGACCTGGTCATAGGTTCCCGCTACGTCGAAGGGGGAGCGGTGGAGGGATGGTCAAGGGGACGGCACCTGCTCTCCCGGGCCGGCAACGCCTATTCGATGGTGCTTCTGGGTTTCCCCATCCGTGATTCGACCAGCGGGTTCCGCTGCTACCGGCGAGAGCTGGTGGAGGCCCTGGAACTGGAGGCGGTGGCTTCTGGCGGATACGCGTTCCAGATCGAGATGGCCTTCACCGCCTGGAAAAAGGGCTTTCGGGTCCGCGAGATACCCATCGTCTTTAAGGAAAGAAGCAGCGGGAAATCGAAGATGTCCAACTCGATAGTCCGCGAGGGTATCGCCTGGGTCACCCGCTCGGGCCTGAAGAACCTGCCCGGCCGGCTGCTGCATCGGCGCCGCCGACCGGCATCTCGTTAAGTCACCAGCCGGTCCCACGGGCATGTTAGAGTGGATGCTTATTCATAAATACGCATAACTATCATGCTTTGTGCATAGGGGGAAAAGTGGGAACGAAAACCGCCGTGCTCGGCGCTTCCGGTTTCGCCGGAGCCGAGCTACTTCGCATCCTGGAGGCCCATCCCGAGATTGAGGTAACCGCCGCCGCGGCGTCGTCGCAGGTGGGCAGGTCGCTGGCCGATGCCTATCCCGGTCTACCGTCCCTGGCCCAGCTCAGTTTTATCTCCGTCAAGGATGCGCTGGAGGCGGATGTGGACATCGTCTTTTCGTCGCTACCCCACAAGGCCAGCATGGACCTGTTTGCCTCGGAGGACGGTCCCCGGGTCGTCGACCTCGGGGGAGACTTCCGGCTGGACGACGCCGTCCAGTACAAGGACTGGTTCGGGGAGCCCCACGCCGACCCCGAGGCTCTGGGAAGCTGGGTTTACGGGCTGACCGAGTTCCACCGCGATCGGGTGGCCGAGGCAAGGCGGGTTGCCAACCCCGGGTGCTATTCCACCGCGGCCCTGCTGGCCCTGCTGCCGCTGGTCGCGGCGGGCATGATCGAGCCGGAGCGGATCCACATCGACGCCAAATCCGGCGTCTCGGGCGCCGGCAGAGCCGGAGGCGAGGGGTTCGACTTCTGTTCGGCGAACGAGAATCTGTCCCCATACAAGGTGACCGGCCACAAGCACATTGCCGAGATCGAACAGGAGCTTGCCCGGGCCGCGGGCCGCGAGGCGAGGGTTAGCTTTGTTCCCCATCTGGTTCCGATGAACCGGGGGTTGCTGGCGAGCTGCGTAGCCCAGGCGGTGCCCGGCTCCTCCGCCGGTGACTTCGCGGGGGTGATTGCCTCGGCCTACCGGGACGAGCCGTTCGTCCGGGTGCTGGACACCGCCCTGCCGCAGACCAAGCGCCTTTCGGGCACCAACTATGCCGAGGTCGCGGTCCGGTTCGACGCCCGGACCGGACGCGTGCTGGCGTTCGGGGCAATAGACAACCTCGGCAAGGGCGCCGCCGGGCAGGCGGTCCAGAACGCGAACCTGATGCTGGGATTAGCGGAAACCACCGGACTGGGCGACCGGCCCCTGGTCCCGTGAACCTGGTTTCGGTCACCGGCGGGGTCTGCGCCCCCGAGGGCTTCCTGGCCGCCGGCGTCAGCGCCGGGCTCAAGCGCTCCGGTGCTTCCGACGTCGCACTGGTGGTTTCCGCCCGCCCCGCCTCGGTGGCCGGCGTCTTCACGCGCAACAACCTTGCGGCCGCCCCGGTTCAGGTCTCGCGGAAGCGGGTGTCGGCCGGCACCGGCCGGGCCGTGGTGGCCAACTCGGGGTGCGCCAACGCCTGCACCGGAGACAAGGGGATAGCCGATGCCCTGCAGA
>DATLGP010000287.1:0-7128 GCA_035540395.1 Actinomycetota bacterium | reverse complement strand
GTCTTCGCGCTGGGCAGCGTCCTCCACCGCCTCGGAGATCGCTATCCCCAGAGAGCCGGGAGAATCCGGGTCGCCGGCAAGGATCCTCTGGCCGGCGGCGGTGTCGGGCGAAGGCGACGGGGTGACCGTGGCGCCCCAGGTTTGCATCATGGCCCGCCGTCCCGGCTTTTGGTCGTAGGAAGCCCGAACCATGTAGACCCGGCACTCGAGGTCGAAAAAGGAGCAGGCCATGGCGATCGCGCTCCCCCACTGCCCGGCGCCGGTCTCCGAGGCAAGCCGCTTGACCCCCTCTGCCTTGTTGTAATAGGCCTGAGCAATGGCCGTGTTGGTCTTGTGGGAGCCGGCGGGCGAGACGCCCTCGTATTTGTAGTACATCCGGGCCGGGGTTCCGAGCACCTTCTCCAGTCCCCGGGCCCGGATCAGCGGAGTCGGCCGGTAGCGTCGGTACAGGTCCAGCACGGGCCCGGGGATGTCGATCCACTCGTCGGTTGCCACCTCCTGCATGATCAGCCCCATCGGAAACAGGGGCGACAGGTCGTCCGGCCCGATCGGCTGCTTCGTCCCGGGATGGATAGGGGGCGACGGAGGCGTCGGCATCGACGGGATCACGTTGAACCAGGCGGTGGGGATCTGGCTCTCGTCTAGAGTGAAATGTGTGGACTCAGAGGGCATGGGGGTTGCTCCTTACTAGGGTCGGAGCAGAAGTTATCAGAATCCTGAGCCCGCAGAGGTAACTCGACCGACAACCGGGAACCGTCTGGTGCGCCGTCCGGCGAATCCGGTGATGGTTGTTGTAGGTGCGATTGCCTCATACGGCCGAGGTACCGCGGCAGCGGGGTGCTCAACCGCCGGGTTTCGACTTACAAAAGGTTGGGAAACGGGGTGCAATGACCCTGGACGAACGTGAAGCCGATGGAACGGCCGGCAGTGCCGACGATTCGTCCGGGCCAGCCGGCTGGTGGCGGGAAACCGCGTGGCCGGTCGCCCGCGGAATGGCAACGAGCTGGAGAGAGGACAGGGTCACCGGCCTGGCGGCGGAGATTGCTTTTTTTACCGTCCTCTCCCTGGTCCCCGCCGCCCTTGCCCTGGTCGCCGCCCTGGGATCGCTGGAGTTCATCGTCGGCAGGGAGCTGGCCTCCAGGGCGGAGGTGGCAATCCTCACCTTTCTGTCGGGCGTCCTCACCGAGCGTGCCGACGAGATGATGGCTTCGGTGGAAGAAGTCTTCACCGAAGACAACACCGGGCTCGTCAGCTTCGCTACAGTCGGAGCCCTCTGGGTGCTCTCCCGCGCCATCATGGGGACGATACGGGCGCTGGACGTCGCCTACGGGCTTCCGCATCAGCGCTCGTGGATCAAAACCAGGTTCAAGGCCTTGCTGCTTGCCATAGGTACCATCGTCATGATCAGCCTCCTGCTGGCGGTGGTGATTGTCGGACCGTTCCTGGGCCTGGGCCAGGCGATCGCCGAGCGCGTTGGAATGCCCGAGGACGCGGTGCGGATCTTCCTGCTGCTGCGCTTCCCCTTCGCCTTCGTGATGCTGACCGCCTGGATCCTGATGATCTACAGGTATGGCCCCAACCACCATCGGCCGTGGAGCTGGGAACGGCCGGGCGCGGTCCTCGCGGCCTTCTTATGGCTGGTCGCTTCGGTGGGTTTCAGCATCTATCTTGACGTCGCCGGCCGAGCCAACCAGGTGTTCGGGGTCCTGGGCGGCGCCCTGACCTTGATGGTGTGGCTTTACCTGCTCGGCCTGGCGCTGCTGTTGGGGGCCCAGCTAAACCACCAGGTGGATAGGCTGCGGGAACGACCACGCATGCCCAAGGAAGTCGAAAACCCTTCACCAGCGCCGGCTTAGATCCCCTCCGGCCATACCGCCGGCGCCGGCGGCTTCCTGGTTGTGAGTAGGGGCGCGTCGGTACTTCTGGCCGATAAACCTTAGGCCACAAGTACCCTGGAGAAATCCGGCCCCTTTTCTCGTTCAGGGCTACCCTTTGTGGAAGGTGCTTAAGCATCGGGGATTTAGGCCGATGAACAAGAGGCCAGATCCTTGCGCTTCCTAGTCGTGCCCCCCAAATTGCTGTTTTCATCCGCACGAAAGTGCCGTCACCCGAGAGGCAAAGCATCTACCAGCTTTTGATTCTCGCCGGGATCGGCGGCGTGGTCCTGGCGCTCGTCGGCTTGTCGAAGGGCTCCCTGCCCGGTCTGCGCGCCGCGAGCCAAAAGCAGCTGGCCGCACTCCTGGCGGCCAGCTTCCTGGTGCTGATGGCCGGGGTGGCTCTCGCCCAACCACCCGGCAACCCACGACCGCAATCCACCGAATCCCCCTCTCCCGAAGCCTCGCTTTCTCCGTTCGCGGGTCCCCAGCCACCGGTCGATCCAATTACCTCGGGACCCTCCTCCCCGGTCGCACCGCAGCCCCCGGCAAACCGGCCGGAGGCCAAGCCGGCAACGGTCCCCCCGCAAGCGCAACCGGCAGTGGTCGTACGCCACGTCGACGGAGACACCATCTGGGCCGAAGGAGGCACGTTGCCCCCCGGAGCTTCCAACAAAATCCGTCTACTGCAGGTAGACACTCCCGAGTCGACGAACCGGACCGACTGCTACGGGAAGGAGGCGTCGGAGTTCACCAAAGCCGAGCTGCCCATCGGATCGAAGATCTACCTGCTTGCCGACAAGGAGGACAAGGACCGGTACGGCCGGTTCCTGCGCTACATCTGGAAGGAGAACGGCGAGTTCTTCAACGAAAAGCTGGTTCGCCGGGGATATGCGAAAGCAGTCCTCTACCAGCCCAACGACCGCTACATCGGCTTGGTGCGTGCCGCCGAGGCGGAGGCCAGGACGGCCGCGAGGGGCCTGTGGTCGGCCTGCTCCCGCGCCGTGGCGTTACCGGCGCCGGCTCCCCAGCCCGACCCTGCCCCGGCTACGCCGGTTCCCCTTCCTGTCCCTCTCCCGAGCCAACCCGCGGCCGGGGCCGGTTGCGACCCCTCGTATCCCACGATATGTATCCCCCCGGCTCCGCCGGACCTGGACTGCCCCCAGATTCCCCACCGCCGGTTTCAGGTGCTTCCGCCCGATCCCCACGGCTTCGACTCCGACCAGGACGGTATCGGCTGCGAAAGCGGTTGAGCCGGTACAGCTAGCCGGCCGCGGGAGGTCAATCTTCCGGATGTCCGTCGTAGGCCAGGAGCCCGTCCTCGTCCACCCGGGCGATTTCGGAGAGGCGGTGGGGCCGGGGCTCCCCCAAACCCAGGTGCAGGACCTGCATTTCCTCCGCAGCGAGGGCGTCGGCGATGAGTCTTCGATGACACCTCCACCATAGGGTCTCGGCGCACATGATCGCCGTCGGACGACCGACGGCGGCGTCCATCAACTGACGAAGTGCCTTGCGAAATTCCGGTCCATCCATATGGGCGGCGTAGGCACGGAAGGCTTCGTTCTCCCAGGCGCCGTGGCGCCGGAGCGAAGACTCCTCCGCCTTACGGCGACCCCCCATGCTCGAACCCCACCATTGGTAGTCGATGCCGTGAGCTGGCAGACGTGCAGCCAGAGCCTCCCGGGCAAAGTGCGGATGGCGCCTGGAGCCGGGGTACCGGCGGACATCCACCAGCAATTCGATCCCGGCTTGTACCAGCACCGCCAGGAACTCCTCCTCGGAGCGGGCGCCGTGACCGACGGTATAGACCGGGGTGCCGGGTCCTACTCGGTCTGCCTGATCATCCACTCCAGGCCCGGGTGGTACACCATGTCGTGCTCACCGTCGAACAGCACGAGCATTGCGGAGGCTGATTCCCTTACGAACAGCACCTCCGGGTCCTGTTCGGCGAAGTAGGTGGTTCCCTGCGTCTCACCGCTCAGGTCATCGGGCAGCCGGTACTGGGCGAGCGCCTCGATTTGCGCATCGTCCAGCCGGTCCCCTTCGTCCGCGAGCTGGTTGAAGGCGCGAGCCGCGTGGGCAGGGGGTACGGTGTCGTCGCTCAGCCCGTGGCCGATGTAGATGGGGACCCCGGCATCGCGGGCTGCATCCAGGTAGGTGCTGGGGCTGCGCTCCCGGCAACTCTCGGCGGCCGCCTCGTCGGCCGTCGGGTCGCCGCCGCAGGACTGAGAGATGTGTTCGATGTAGGAAACCCCCGGACTGGTGGCCACGTGGTGCTCGTACCAGTCGGTGAGGTTATGGATCGGCACCCAGGCTGCTGCGGCGGCAAACCGGTCGGGGTGGCTGCCGGCCATCAACAGCGCCTTGTAGCCCCCGCCCGAGAAGCCGATGAGATAGACCCGGCTCTCATCGATACTCGCCTCGCCCGCAGCGAAGTCCACGGCGTCGATGACGTCCTGAACCGCCAGGTCGGAACCGGTCGCATCCGGGTTGTCGTTGGCCCCCCGGAAGTTCGGGTGGACCATCGCCCAGCCCATGTCCCTGGCCCATTGGCCGAACGGGATGCCGATGTTCTGCAGGTATTCGGTGCTCCAGGTGTGCAACACCACCAGCAGCGGGCGGGCGCCTTCTCCTTCGGGGGGCAGCCACAGGGCAGGCTGCTCGTGATCGTCGGCGGACGAAGGTATGCGGACATCCTGGATGTCCGGAAGCTCCTGCTGCCAGCGCCCCAGATCCTCGTCCAACGCCCCGCCGTATTCGTTGGCGGTGGTGATCCCCTCAAGGCGAACAAACTCCACCGGATCGCCGGTGCCCGGAATCCCCGGGCCTGTGGCTTCCGGCTCGGGCCGGCACGCGGAAGCAAACAGCAGAAGCTGAAGAGCGAGTATGGCCACCCAGGCTCGGGTGTTGGGGATTCGAGTCGCCGCCGATTTTAGGGGTCCGTGCATTCGACCTCCGAGGATTGGGCTTAGAAACGTATTTACCGTGAAAATCGGCTTTTCAACCGCAACAGCGCGACTACCGTTCCGCTTACCCGCATCGGGCACCGCAATGGCGGATCGAGGCACAGGGGATTACGGACAAGTTCCGTTCCTGATGGCATGAGCCGATGTCGGCCGCGAAACAAGAGAGCGCGACGACACTGCGCGGCCGGAAGGGGTGATGGCCTGCCGGGTCCGCGCCCCGGGCATTCGCCAACTTCGTTGGCCGGCCAACACTTTGCGAAGCTCGTTAGGCGGCAAGGGGACGACAGGTAGGCGTTTCTCGCTGGTGGGGGTTGTTACACGTTTCTGGGACGCGACGAATTGCGGTTCGAGATTCCGGTTCCCGGGCAGCACGCAGGCAGGTCCCGTTGCGGAGCCCACATTCCGCTTTGCAGCTGACTCCGACGGTCCGCCGTCGAGCCGTTTTACGTCGACGGAGAAAAGGAGGCGAACTGATGCCTACTATCGAAGCGAACAAATCCTTGATTCGACGGTTCTACGCGGAGTTGGACGCGGGCAATCTCGATGTGATCGACGAACTCGTGGCCGAGGATTTCATCGATCACGATCCACCGCCTTTTCCCGGCCTGGCTCCAGGCCGTGCCGGCCTTCGTCAAGCCGCCGAGATGTTCTGGAACGCGACGCCGGGCAGACATGTCATCGAAGACCAGATTGCTGAAGGTGACAAAGTTGTCACGCGTTTGAGGGGCGTAGGCAGGCACGAAGGAGAGCTCGCCGGAATCCCTGCGTCAGGCAATGAGCTCGACGTCAAGGCGGTGAGCATCTATCGGGTTCGCGACGGCCGAATAACGGAGCACTGGTCAGCAGTGGACACCGCCGCAAACCTTGCACAGCTCGGCGTCATTCAGCTCCCCTTCTGACGTGGGTCCAAATACCAGCCGATCTGCGACTGGCCCCGGAGATCGGATGCTTGGTTGAACCTGAAAAATGGAGCCGAAGCCCACGAGCGATCGTTCCATCAGCTTCGTAAGCAACATACCCAACGCCTGCAGGACCGCCGGCCCCCAGCACTGGAGGTAATAGCGAGATGTCACAGCTCAAGTCTGTCGATCTTCCGACTGGAGTGACCCTCCAGTACGCGGAGCAGGGGGATCCCTCGGGCCCCCCGGTCCTGCTCTTACACGGTCTCAGCGACTCCTGGTACTCCTTCGAGCTGGTGATGCGGCATCTGCCGAACACCGTCCGTGCCTTTGCCCTTACTCAGCGGGGCCACGGGGACTCGAGTCGCCCGGAGAAACACTACCGGCCCACCGACTTTGCCGCCGACGCGGTTGCGTTCCTGGACGCTGTCGACGTGCGCTCCGCGGTGGTCGTGGGTCATTCCATGGGAGGCACCGTGGCCCAACGCTTCGCAATCGACCATCCTGGTCGCGTATCGGCACTCTGCCTGGTCGCGGGATTCCACAGCCTGGCCAGTAGCGAAGCGAGACAGCAGCTTGCGGAAGCGGTTGAGCAGATGGAGGACCCCGTCGACCGGGAATTCGTGGAGGAATTCCAAAGGTCCACGATCCTCCGGCCCGTGCCCCGGGAGTTCTTCGATACCGTCGTGCGAGAGAGCATGAAGCTGACGGCGCGGGCGTGGAGAGACGTGGTGGCTGGCATGGGCGACGACTTCTCATCCGAATTGCACAAGATCACCGCGCCGGCATTGCTGATCTGGGGTGCGCAGGACGGGTTCGTGCCGCGTAGCGACCAGGACGCACAGATTGCGGCTATCGCCGACTCGCATCTCGAAGTGTACGAAGGCTCCGGCCACGCGGTTCACTGGGAACAGCCGGAACGGTGCGCGAAGGATTTAGAAAAATTCATAGACCAAAAGGCTCGGTGATCGACGGTTAGCAAGATCCGCCGGCCCTGCCGCCGTCCAAGCGACGAACGTCCGCTGTCCGGGAGCCCGCGTAACCAGGGGCCCGGGAATCAACTCAAGAATTCACTAGGGCCCGTCGAACCTCGGCTGCAATTTGCAGCTCCTCACGAGTTTTGATCACGAGGACCGGCGTCGCACCACCCTCCTGGGAAACGTCTGCATCTTCCCCGGCCGCCGCGTTGCGCGCCCGGTCCAGCACAATCCCCAGAAACTCCAGGCCGCTACAGCAGAGCTCCCGGACCTGCCCGGATGCTTCGCCCACCCCGCCCGTGAACACCAGAGCATCGATGCCGCCCATCGAGCCGGCCATCGCGGCGATACCGGTCCTGACCCGATGCGCATAGGCGTCCAGCGCCAGCTTCGCCCGGGCGTCGCCGCCGCC
>DATLGP010000286.1:0-2643 GCA_035540395.1 Actinomycetota bacterium | reverse complement strand
GCGATGTCGTAGTTGTATTGAAGCCGGAAGCGCGAAAACTCCGTCGGCTGCCAGAGCAGCAGCGGGCTGATCCGGTGGCGGTCATCGCGGAACGGGTCGTCCGATCGCGAGATCCGCTCGCCCTCCTCATAACTTGCCCCGCTTCCGGAGGCATACTCGTACCGCAACCCCCCGGCCCAGTTGCGATGAAAGCCATAGAGCAGTTGCGTGTACAAGCCCCAGTCGCTCAAAGTGTCGGCCGGGATGAAAATCCCCTCGTCCGGATCGGCGTAGGCCGCGGCCTCGAAGTCACGACCGATCACCTCCGTCTGCCAGGTGATAAACGGCCAGCCGCGGTCATGCGCCACCGGCCGCCATTTGACCAGCAGGTCGCCTCCGTAGATCCATGTCTCGGCGTCGCCCCCGGTGTTGTTCGGCCCGTAGAGGGCCGACCCGCCGATCTGCATCGAAAACTCGTCGGTCAGGTCCCAGCCATTGACCCAACGCAGCAGGTAGAGCAGGTCGCCAAGGCTGCGAGTCTCGCGCTCGACAATTGGGCGGCCGCCGATGGTTTCCTCGAAATGGGCTTCCTCTTCCTCATCGCCGTGGCCGTGGGCCCCGAGTCCCTCGCCACGGAAGCTGGCGGCGGTGTGACCGTCAGAGTTCTGCACGCCCAGGTGCAGTTCGCTGTACCAGGGCAGAGGTGTCAGCCAGCCGAGTCTCGCTCCGGCCTGCCGCAGTCCATCGGGGCCGAAAACTCGCGTGTTGATCACCGGCTGGTCTAGCCAGTCCCATTCATGCGGGTGTTTGGGGTTGATCAGGCCGAATTCGGTGAAGAAGTATCCCGCCTCAAGCTGCAAGCCCCATGGCAGGGTCTGCGTCTGCATGAACGCTTCTTCGAGCTCCGAGATGGTTTCACCATCGATGGGGTCGATGCTGAAGAGGACGTGCGCTTCGCCGTAAAGATAAGGGTCGACCGCCCCGGTGAACGACAGCTCGGCCTGCTGGAGGGTGAACCCGCGCTTGCGTGGATCGTGGCCGCCGCCCTGAAGCGTCTGCAACGACTCATCCCGCTCCGTAGAGCTGCCAACGGCGAATAGGACGTCCAGCGAGATGTCGATCAGCCGCAGCTGCGACGCTCCGCCGACCGGTACGCTCAGGATGCCGGGGGGTTTCTCGCCTGCCGCCCTGGCCCGGTCTCGCTCGAGCTGCTCGACGGCTTGCTCGAGGGCCTCTTGCGACGAGGCCGGCTCGCCTGGCTGGCGTCGCATCGATCGAACCTGTCCTTCGAGTTCGTTGATGCGACGGTCTTTCTCGCGCATCTGCTCCTGAAGCTCGTTGAGCCGCTCTTCGAGCCGCCGCAGCGCCGCCGCAGTGTCCGGAGCCTCGTTCGCCAGCGCCCATGTCGGCGCCAACAGTAGAACGATGCCCCACTTGGTATGGCAATGCATATGCAAAAGATTCCTGCAAAAGAGTTGATCCAGTGAGCCGGGGCCCGGCGCGCGCCATTGCGCATCGCCAGCCGGCTCGGTTCAGAACGTCCGTAGGATCAAACTTTTGCGGGGGGAGCCCGGGAGCAGGCTGGTCCCAGAGAGGACCGGCCGTCATCGGCTAGGGTGACGGGGCGCACCACGCCGTTGAGCGGCACAACCAGAGCAACGGCACCCGGCTCGTCGCACACCTGCGAGCCCCCCAGCCGAATCAAGTCGCAAACCCGGCAGTCTGCCGTGGCGTGCTCATGGGGGTCGGGCAGATGGAGGGAGTGGCCGGTCTCGGCCGCCGCATGGTCGTGGTCCACCCCAAGGTGAACCGAAGGCAGCACCACGTTGCCCAGCAGCAGCAGTGCTGCGAGAACCAGGCGAAACGCTCTGCCTCCGGAGGCGGGCATGGGACCAGTCTACGCATCTGTTCGTTCACCCGTCAACTACTGGCGACGCCACGACCAGCACGCAGGGACGATGCTGACGAGCTGTCGATGGACCCGTAGGGAGCCGTGGTTGATCTCCCGGGCATCGGGGTAGGTGAACCGGGGTAGTGGCCGCCGGGCAAGTTCCGGAGAGACGAACCCCTGAACTTCCCGAAGCGGCCAGAGATCGCCGGGGCTTACTGTCAGGAAACGGCCCGTGAGGTCTGGGGTTATGGCCGCTAATTCCTTCGAGGGAGGCTACCATGTTCAGTTTCAGGAGTCGTCGGGGCCTTCGGAACAGTGAATTCTTGTCCAAGCCGCCATGCCGGCCGCAGGATGGGCCCATCATGGAGGCCCTCGAGGATCGGGTCCTGCTCTCGAGCACCTTGGCGGTGAGCGCCGCGGGGGTACTGTCCGTCTCGGCCAGCGAGTCGCAACTCACAGCGACTGTTGCGGGTGTCCAAGTCAGCTCCACCCCTCCTGCCGAGCCAATCAGCAGTAGCGGCAGCAACCTCAGCAACCCGGTCAGCGCCACCGTTCCGATCACCCCTACTGCCCCTGCTGCCCCGACCGCCCCGGCGGCGATCAGTCCGGCCGGCGCAGCAGCCACAGCTGCGGCGGCTGCGGTGGCGCAAGCGGCGGTGGACCTGGGTGATTGCGGTCCGCTTCTCGATGCGTCGGCCGCAGTTTCGGCAACGACAAATGCCGCCATCGGTCAGACGTCCCAATCGACCACCCCTGCGCAGACCGGCCAGAAT